>JAUVCD010000102.1 GCA_030590865.1 Myxococcales bacterium
CAGTGACGTCGATCACTGGGTGGTGAATGGGGGGGGTCTGTTGTGCCATATCGCTTGCCTCGAGTTGGACTGCACAACAGCTATTCACAAATCGGGCCAGAACCGGCTCACACGATTTCAAGCACTTAACTGGCCACCGCCGTCGAGTGGGTGTGTCACCGTGCGCCAACTGTCACCCACCTGTGACAGTGATGCACTGCTTCACACTCAGCTGGACGTCTGCCCCGGTTACGGTCCCACCACGAGGTGAGGGCTGCCACCGGCGTCGACCCGCTGACAAAATTGACGCCACAGCCCGTACTCATGGGGCTCAATGCGCGGCTTGGTGAGCCGCAACCGACTGCGGGCGATGACCTTGTTTGCCTTGGTCTCCACGGTGAGCTCGTAGCTGCCATAGGGACTCTTCAAGGCGACCGGCTGGGGCGAGGAGAGCAGCCGCATGCCCCGCGGTACGGTAAACGTCCAGGTCTCTTGGTGGTCTCGAAGTGGGCCGACCATCAAGTCATGCCGACGGCTCGGCCGGGACGCGAACCGCCCCACCAACCCGAAGCTCGGTCCGATCGGAACCGACAGCGCCGCCCCTTCCCGCTTGGCCGTCGCGACCCCTGCCACCGTCAGCCTCACCGGCGCCTCGAGGGCCTCCAGATCACTGACCGACAGGCCTGCCTTGCCGGCAAGCAGCTCGACCGGTCCCAGATCGCCGGCGAGGTCGCTGGCGATCCGCTCCCGGCGAGAGGCCTGGCTGTGGTAGCGGCGACGCCAAGCTGGCGCGGTGACGCCCTGGTTGGAGCGCAACCCGCTGAACGTCAGCTCCCCTCCAGAGGTGACCGTCAGCTCGAGGGTCTGCCGCACCTGCGACTGGGCAGCGCCAGGCTCGGGCAGGCGGACGAGACGGCCCGAACCACGACCAATCCGAAGGGCCACCGCCGATCGGTCGGCAGCCGGTAGCTCGCCGGTGCCGGTGGCCTCGGCGGTGCCATCGAGATACAGGTCCAGCGACGGTACATAAGCAATGGCATGGTCGAAGGGGGCCAGGCTCGCTGTCGTGGTGTCGAAGCTGCCCCGTAGCCCGGTACGAACCAGCACGATCTCCGCTGCGATACCGAGCTCCCGCAACATGGACACGATGACCGTGGCCTTGTCCTTACAGTCGCCCCAGCCGCGCGCCAGCGTCAGCGCCGCCCGCCGCGGCCGAATCCCCTCGATGCCTAGCTCGAGGGCCACATAGCGAAGCTCGGTAGCGGCATGATGGTAGATGGCGGCTACCTTGTCCCGGTCGCTCGTCAGGCCCTCGACCAAGGACCGAGCGAGCTTGCGCACATCGTCATCCACGTCGAGCTTCTCGTGAGACAGCCCCCAGTACCAGGCGCCGACGGCGTTCCAGCTCCCGAAGGTCGAAACGTGCACGTGGCTGAGCAACTCCTGATAGCGAGGCATCCGCGGCTCTGGGAGGAGGGGCTCCACGTCGCTCGCCACGAAGCGATAGATGCGCCGGTCCCCCACTTCGGTCACGGTCTTGTGGGGTGACGTGCCCGACTGGCCTCTGCTACGCCCGACCGGTCCAGTCGAGATGTGGAACCTCTTGGTCTTGGGCGTGACCAGGACATATTCCACATTTGCGATCGGCTCGTCGGCTTGCAGGTATTCGATTTCGCCGAAATAGTCGGACATCTCGTTCCGTACCGCCACATCGTCGACTCGGTACCGTAGCTCCACCACATCCCCTGGCTCGAGCCGTGGAAACTGCACGTAGAACGTGCGCTGGAGGGTGTACATGTTGATGGACGGATCGTCCGCCGGCGCCTCGCCGCTTTCGATGGCCTCGTCGACCCGGCCATCCTTGCGATAAACCTTGGCCGCCCGCAGCTGCACCACCTGTCGATCCGCGTGGTAGACGAAGGCATATTGGCGGGAGCGGGCGGCGGCTTCGTCAGTCAAAGGCTGGAAGACCACCTGCTTGAAATGGCTAGCCAGACCGTTCTCGAAGACGGTGGTCACCGTCAGCTTGCGCAAGGTGCGCCGTGGGTGGGTGACATCGAGCACCGCACGCTTGTCGAGGAATCGCTCAGGCGGCCAAGCGTGCTTCTCGTCATCCCGGGCACTAGATGGCTCGATGTGCTCCAAATAGGCACGCACAGCCTTGGCTTGGGGCGTGGTCCGCAGGATGCGTTTTAGATAGGCAACCTGCTGGACTCGTTGACCGAGCACGCCGTAGACGTCCGACAAGGCACGCAAGGTCGACACGTCGTCAGGGGAAATCTCCAGCGCTCGCTGGTAGGTGGCCACCGCTTCGGTCGAGCTCGAGAGGGCAAGCTGGGACCGCGCAACCTCGCCATGAGCCCACATGGATGCCGGCTCGCTGGCGAGCAAGCGCGCCGCCCATCGCTTCGCCCCCGCCGTGTCGCGGCGCGCCACGGCGAGTCGTAGCTGAGCGGCCAGGTAGCCACCGTCGTCAAAACGAAGGGCGGCGTAACGCGCTTCGACCTCGGCGGCTTCGGTGTCCCGCCCGAGCGCCCGGAGCTGCCCAGCCAATGCGCGCAGCAATGCCACCGTGGTGGGCTGGGCGGCCACCGCCCGTTCGAGCAGCGCCAAGGCCGTGCGCTTGAGGCCGGCCTCCACATAGAGGTCAACCTCGCCGAGGGTTGCCGGGATGTTGGTCGGGTCGAGGTGGAGCAGCTCGGCATAAAGCGGAAATGCCTCGCGCCAGTTCGGACCACCGCGGGCCAGGCGAGCACGGGCGAGCAGCGTCGCAGCACGCTGCTCTGGCGTCTTGGCCAAGCTCGCCGCTTGCTCGATCCACCCACGCTGACCGTTGCGATCCTCGGCCAGCGTGGCGGCGAGCAGCAACCTATCCACCGTGGGCGCAGCCTCTGCAGCCCGGCGCGCCAGATCACGAGCCTGGTGGCTCGCCTCGGCATCGCCGCCTGTCACAGTCAGGTAGCGGGCGAAGCGCTCGAGCAGCTCTGGATCGGTAGGCGTCGCCGCCAAGTCCTTCTCGAAGAGGTCCAACGGGCCACTGACACGCCGTCGTCCCTGAGCCCCGCGAGCGCCAGCGGCGGTCGGCGTCCCGCGACCGGTAGCCTTACGGTCCCGCATCCGCGCCGCCGCTTCGGTTCCTGCCTCTTCGCTCGCGGCCACCGTGAGGTCACGGGCTACCGAGCCGTCACGTTCCGCAACCCGCAGCGCCAATCCGGGCGGGCTCTCGTCACCACATAGCTTGACGGTAATGCGGTTGAAGCCCTCATGAAGCCTGACGTGAACCGCCCGCCGGTCAGCGTCGAGCTGGCGGTAGGCCTCTTCTTCGAGCACCAGCCTGTCATTCCAGTACAGCTTGAACGCCCCGCTGACGCCAACCCACAGGGATAGGTCTCGCGGGCGGCCTCTCAGATAGGTCGTCGCAAAGGCACAGATGTCCCGCTGAGGCCGCATCATGGCGCCGAGATCGAGGTAGCCGTAGGGATGGACGGCAGGCGATCGTCGCCAGCGCACCGGCCGCTCCTTGCCCTCGAAGGAGCGATCGAACACCACCGGCTCGTTCAGCTCGTGCTCTGGCCGGAAGCCCTCGGCCATGCCGGATTTGTTGTCGTTCTCAAAGGGCCCGACGACGAGCCACTGGCTGATGAACCCGAGAGCAGCGATCTGTCGCTTGGCGCCCTCGAGATCGCCCCGACGACGGCGCGCATAGGCCTCCAAAGTCGCCGCATAGACTCGCACCGGGGGAGACAAGGTCCCGTCGGCCGCAATGGCCGCGATGGCCGCCTCCACCTGGGCAGGATCGGCGATCTCCCAGGTCTGCCAAAGCTCGCGAATTCGGGCATAGGCCTGGGCACTCGAGCCCACGGCAGCGACCTCGGCCAGCTTCCGGGACACGGCGGGGTGTATCGCGCCATGGATCCTGGTCCGACCAGCAGCCGCAGCCTCCGCAGCACCCAGCACCGGGGCCACCATGGCCGCCAGCGCGACGACTGCGAGCAATCTCCAACACCTCTTCATGTCACGCTGCGCCTAGGGCCAAACCTGCCATGGCCGGAGTGGGGATGAGCCTAGCCGCAGGGTCCACCAGGCGCCAACCTGAACGCAACTCACTTCGATGCCACCACTAGTCTTGCGGGGGCCCCTCCGCTCGGATAGAAGCAAACGTCCGGCCGCGTGTCGCCGGACCACGGGAGCAATCGTTATCAATGGCTGAGAGCAAGGCGGAACGAGCCCCAGCGGAGGCAGGATGATCACCCCGCAGATGGTGCTCTACGAGGACGAATTCAACCAGATCCAGGACTCGGTGCTGAAACTGGTGAAGGCCGCCAATGCCAAGGTGGTCTTCGTCGTCGACAAGAACGGCCAGCTGATCGCGGCGGGCGGAGATATCGACGACCTGGACACTACCTCTCTGGCCTCGCTCACCGCTGGCAACATCGCGGCCACAGGCGGGATGGCGAAGCTCCTCAGGGAGCATGAGTTTGCCACCCAGTATCACGAGGGCAAGAACCAGCACATCCACATCCAGCTGGTCGGCAACCGGGTTATTTTGGTGGTGATTTTCGACGCCAAATCCAGCTTGGGGCTGGTGCGCCTGCGGGTGCGGAAGGCGACCGAAGAGCTCGACCAAATCTTCGAAGCGTTGAACCGGAAGCCTGAGGATCCCACCGCCGAATCGCCGTTCGCTGAAATCACCGACGACGACATCGACAACCTCTTCAACGACTAGGGCCTGCAGATGACCTTCATCAACCTCATGGCGAGGGAGATCAACTGCAAGATCGTCTATTACGGTCCAGGTCTGTGCGGCAAGACGACCAATCTCCAGCAAATCTACGACCGCACGAAGAGTGACGCTAGGGGCAAAATGGTCTCGCTCGCCACCGAGACCGACCGGACCCTGTTCTTCGATTTTCTGCCCCTCGAGCTGGGTCAAATCCGCGGGTTCAAGACCCGTTTCCACCTCTATACCGTCCCCGGCCAGGTCTTCTACGACGCGAGCCGCAAGCTCATCCTCAAAGGCGTGGACGGCTGTGTATTCGTGGCCGACTCTCAGATCGCCCGGGTGGATGCCAACGAAGAATCCTTGGAGAACCTCCGGGAAAACCTCGACGAATACGGGCTGCAGCTCGACCAGATCCCCTACGTGATTCAGTGGAACAAGCGGGACCTGCCGGGGATCATGTCGACCGAAGAGCTCGCTTCGCTGCTGAACCCGGACAAGGTACCCGAGTTCGAGGCCATCGCCTCAGAGGGGGAGGGAGTATTTGAGACCCTCAAAGCCGTGGCTCGGCTGGTGTTCCTGGAGCTGAAGAAGTCGGGCAGTAGCCCTGTCGGCGGCCGTGCTCCTCGCAAGGGTCCCGGGCCTGGCGCCCCACCGCCACGAGGCGCACCGCCACAAGGCGCACCGCCACGAGGCGCACCGCCACGGGGCGCACCGCCACGGGGCGCACCGCCACGAGGCGCACCGCCACGAGGCGCACCGCCACAAGGCGCACCGCCACGGGGCGCACCTCCACGGGGCGCACCTCCACGAGGCGCACCGCCTGGTGGAGTGCCACGCAGCTAAGTCCCGCCCAGCATGCTCGGCGGTGACCGGCTGAGCTGGCACCAGCTCAGCGAAGCGGGCCGGGCGCAGTCCTCAGCCTCTTTGGCTGACGCGAATGCGGCGTTGGCGGTTCTTGGCTTTAATCTTCGCGCGGTGACGCGCCGTCTTGCGGCGGTTCAGCTTGCGCGGACGCTTGGCGATCATCAGAAACATGGTGTGGTCCTTCGGCCGGGGAAGGTTGATACGGCACATCGCCCCGAAGTTCAAGTCTGGAGGCGAAATCGCCTTCCCGCTGTGGTATCGAGGCGCTCGCGCCATGGTGGACTCCCTATGGCGCGCTGCCTGCGATGAAGAAGAACTACGTCCTGGACGCGAACGTCCTGCTGCACGACCCGAACGCCGTCTTCAAGTTCGAGGACAACAACGTCATCATCCCGATCTACGCGATCGAGGAGATCGACAAGTTCAAGCGAGAGAGCACCGAGCGAGGCCGCAACGCCCGCACCATCGCTCGCATTCTCGACGAGCTGCGACCGCCCAAAGGTACCCTGTCTCAACCGGTCCCCACGAAGAACGGCGGCACCCTGTGCATCGCCCTGTCCAAGAAGCGCCACGAGCTGGGTGTGGGCTTGGAATCGGGCTCCCTCGACCACGCCATCCTGCAGACGGCCATCGCGATCCGCGACACCGATGGCGCTTGCCCCACCGTCTTCGTGACGATGGACACCAATCTGCGGATCCGGGCCGACGCGCTCGGGGTCACGTCTCAGAACTACGAGAACCCGCGGGTGCAGGATTTCGACTTCGAGGAATCGGTGGTCGAGCTGCAAGTGAAGCCGGCGCAGATCGACAAGTTCTTCGAAGACGGCAAGCTCGATCTGCCCGACTCGGCCATCTATCCCAACGCGGGCTTGCTGCTCCGCAGCGAGCGGGCGCAGAACCACACGGCGCTGGCGCGCTTCGACGGGCGACAGTCCCAAGCCGTGGCACTCCATGTCCCGCGAGAGGGCGTGATGGGCATCCGCCCGCGAAACAAGGAACAGTCGGTCGCGCTGGACATGCTACTCGACGACTCGGTGCGGCTCGTGGCCCTGCTGGGCAAAGCGGGCACCGGCAAGACGCTGGTGGCGCTGGCCGCCGGACTGCAGTGCACGACGACCAACCACAACTACTCGCGTCTACTGGTCAGCCGGCCGATCATGCCCCTGGGGCGCGACCTGGGGTTCTTGCCAGGTGACGTGGAACAGAAGCTCAACCCCTGGATGCAGCCCATTTTCGACAATCTGGAGTTCATCTTCTCGTCAGGCAGCAAGAAGGGCGATGGTCGCTCGTACTTGCCGCTGATCGAATCAGGGATCATTCAGGTGGAGCCCTTGACCTACATCCGTGGTCGTAGCTTGCCGAGCCAATACCTGATCGTAGACGAGGCCCAGAACCTCACGCCCCACGAGGTCAAGACCATCATCACCCGCTCTGGCGAAGGCACCAAGGTGGTGTTGACCGGCGATCCGCACCAGATCGACAACCCCTATGTGGACCACGCCTCCAACGGCCTCTCGGTGGTGGCCGAACGGTTCATGAGCGAGTCCATAGCGGGACACGTGGCCCTGGTGAAGGGCGAGCGCAGCGAGCTCGCCGAGCTGGCCGCCAATTTGCTCTAAGCCCCATCGGACAGAGCTGACATGACCTCACTGGTCCCACAGAGCGGGTTCTATACCTGGCGACCGAGCGTCCCGCCTTGGGAGCGGGGCGTCGCTCAGCTGTTGCGCTGGGCCAGCGGCCAGATCCGAGTCATCCACTGTTGCACGCCTCTGAATCTGGGCGCTGAGCTCGCCGCCCTGCAGAGCGCCTTCGACCGTGGGCAGCCCCGGCTGCCGCGTTTCCGCCACGCCCCGGCCGGCACCGCTGACCTGAGCGAGCGTCTGCGACGAGCCGCCGACGAGCTTGCACCCCTCGGGCCAGTCGCCGAGCTCTACGCAGCCCGGGCCGTCGAGCTGGCCCTGGAGAACGCGCTCTGTCGGAACGCGGGCACCCCGGCACTGCAACCCTTGGCGCGCAGTCGCTACGGGCGGCGTGACTCGTTCGACGAGCAAGCCGACCGTTTGAGCGAGCAATGGCTGGCTGCGCCCAGACTGCACGAGGTCGCCGACCACACCACCATCAGCGACGACGGGGACGATCCGAACAGCCTGTTGAGCCGCCTGCGCCAAGAAGTCGGCCACTGGCGTCTGCCGGTCCGAGTCCTCACCTCCGACCGGATGGCAGCCCTCGCCGCTACGGGCCAGGGAGTGATCTACGTGGCCGTCGGAAAGCGCCTGTCCGGTCGGACCGTGGAACGCACGGTCCTACACGAAATCCAAGGGCACGCCTGGCCGCGCCACCGTGCGGCGAGCGCGACGCTCGGCATCTTCGGCATCGGCACGGCCCACGGTTCGGACGATCAAGAGGGTCGGGCCCTCGCGCTGGAAGACGCCGCATCGCTGCTCAGCCCGAGCCGACGACTCGAGCTCGCCTGGCGGCACCTGGCCGGTCGGACGGTGGAACAGGGCGCGGACTTCGTCGCCACGACCCGCTTGCTGATCGATGATGCCGGCGCAGCGACGGACACGGCCCTGCGCATCGCCGCCCGCGTCCACCGCGGCGGCGGGCTGGCCCGAGAGCTGGTCTACCTGCCTGCCTTCCTCCGCATCCGCGACGCCTGGCGACGGGATCGGACGGTCGATGTCGTGCTCGCCAGCGGCCAGGTCTCCCTAGGCGCAGCCGTGACGTTGACGCCCTGGATCGACACCGCAACGGCGGTCGCTCAGTAGCCACGGGGCCGGTGGTTTGGCCGGCGCTGCCGGCAAGTACGGCGAAGGCTCAGATCACCGGCTGGTGCTGCTTGCGCGAGGGCACTGGGCGCGATATCTGGGGGGTGGCCGTTTCGCGCCCTCGGGGCGCCGGGGAGCAAGGCGATGAGCGAAGAGACGAAGAAAGTTCCGGTCATTCAGCAAGTCCGGGAGATGGGGGCCACCTTCTGGATCGCCAACGGGTCAGAGGCTTTCGAGCGGCTGGCCTTCTTCGGCGTGCGCGCCGTCCTGCCGCTCTACATGTTCGGCGGCAACTCGGTGCTCAAGCTGTCGATGACCGAGAAAGGGATCATCTTCGGTGTCTGGGCGCTGATCCAGTGCCTGCTGCCGATGATCTCCGGTGGCTATACCGAGTCCTATGGCTACCGTAAAAGCCTGGTGGTCGCCTTCACTCTGAACGGTCTGGGCTACCTGTTGATGGCCAACGTTCCCGCCCTGGCGGGAGACTCTGCATCGGGCCGTTTCTGGTTCATGATGGCATCGGCTTGCTTGGTCGGTACCGGCACCGCGATCTTCAAGCCCGCCGTCCAGGGCCAGGTCGCCAAGTCGCTCAACGAGGGCAACTCGGGTCTGGGGTTCGGCATCTTCTACTGGATCGTCAACATCGGAGGCTTCCTGGCTCCAATGGCCGCCGCCTGGGCGCGAGGCGACGAGTTGAACCCCACCTGGAGTCACGTGTTCTATGGCGCCGCCATCGTCACGGTCATCAACCTGGTCTACTGCCTGGCGTTCTTCCCTGAGCCCGAAAAGGACGCCGAGGCCGCCAAGAAGAGCCCGGGGCGCGTCTTCGCCGACACGATGGGCGAGCTGTGGCGCAATCAGCCGCTGTTCCGCTTCCTGCTGGTCATCTCGGGCTTCTGGTTGATGTTCCTGCAGGTGTGGGACCTGTTGCCCAACTTCATCGACGAGTGGGTCGATGCCCGCGACGTCGGCGGGTGGCTCACCGCCATGCTGGGCGACGGTGCCAAGAGCTTCCTGACCGAGACCGGTTCGGCCAAGCCCGAGATGCTGATCAACATCGATGCTGCCGCGATCATCCTGTTCGTACTGCCCCTGTCGTGGTTCATGGGACGGTACCGGATGATCGTGTCGCTGCTGCTCGGCATGGTGATCTCGATGGTGGGCTTCGTCGGCGCTGGCGTAACCCAGACCGGCAGCTTGGTAGCGCTGTTCATCTTCATCTTCGCCATCGGTGAGATCGTCTGCAGCCCCAAGTTCTCCGAGTATGTCGGCATGACCGCGCCGCCAGACAAGAAGGCGCAGTACATGGGCTACTCCAACATGCCTTTTGCCTTCGGGTGGTTCATCGGCAATCTGGCCTCAGGGCCGCTCTATGACCGCTTCTCCTCGAAGCTCATCTTGTCCCGTCGCTATCTGGTCGAGCACCTCGGCATGCCCGAGGCCTGGACCAAGAGCACCGACTCGCTGCCTGGCGACCTGGTCTTGGACACCGTCGCGGCGCGGATCAACGACACCTCTCCCGAAGCCCTCCAGGCCGCGGTGGCCCAAGCAGCCGAGAAGCTCAACGCCATCGATAAGTCGGCGCTCTCCGCAGCCGATGTCGCCAAGCTGGTGGAGGCCGCCATGGCGCCGCTCCAGCCGCTGAAGGGCAACGTAGACCATTACCAGGTCGCCCAGACGCTGTGGAACACTTACGACCCCTGGGTGATCTGGCTCATGCTCGTCGCCGTCGGACTCACCTCGCTGATCGGAATGGTCCTCATGTACGCGCGCTCGCCAAGCAAGGAGTCCGGCGAGGCGGACAAGGCCTAGAGGCCTGGCCAAACAACCGAGGGCGCGGCTCAGCCTGCCCGCAGCTCCGCCGCTGTCACCAGATAGCCGAGCTCATCGGTCACCGAACCCAGGACCAAGCGCTCGACTTCTAGCCCGATGGCCCGGAGCTCGAAATCCGCCTCGGCGATCACCAGGCTCTCGACATGACTGGGGTCGGACTGGATCTGCTCGGGAGTGCAGCTGGCCACGACATGGGCGAGACTGCCGCCGATGAGTGCAGCGGCCAGCTCGACGATCTCGGCGCGAGGCTTGCCCAACAAGCACTGAGCGGCGGCATCCGCCGTGGGCGGCTGGCCCACCACCCGAACGGCGGCCTCGACTTCGATACTGAGGGGCACGAAATCCACCGTGAGCAGAGCCTGGTGTTGCACCGTGACGGGCAGCACGCTCAAATCGAGCCGATCGATCCGCTCGATCCACGGCCAGCGTAGCGCCCGGCCGCCGCGCAACAATCGATAGCCCACCGCGTGATCACCGATCCGGCGCCGCGACCCGCTGATCACCAGCAGCTCGGAAGGCCCGACGACGCAGATCATGCGGCTGACGATGAAGAGCACAGCGACGGCGCAGAGCAACCCGAGCGCCAGGATGACGATGACCGGTGGCCCCATGGTCAGGACGCTCCTCCTGGGGCCATGTGACGCTCCCGGCGCAGCTGCTCGAGCCGCTCATGGCCCCGTGCGTCCAGCTCGCCAGCGTCATCGGCCACGGTCAGAATCCTCAGCGACATGACCTCGATGCCGAGCCGGTCGAGCTCCGCCTCCGCAAGACAGGACTGGCTGAGACGCTCGCGCTCAGCGGCGACCTGGGCGGGGGTGAAATGGGCGATGGCAGCGCGCAAGGTGCCCGTCAGGCTCTGGCCCACGAGGCCTTGGACATGACGGCGGGACAGGCCGAGGAACCGCTCGGCGGCACGCACCAGAAGCTCGGGCGCGATGCCGATACGCGCCAACGACACCCCCTGGATGGTTACGGTCGCTCCACCCTTGCAGGGGACCTTGGAGAGCCGCAGTTCAACCAAGAAGGGTCGGAGGTCGAGGTGCTCGACCTGCTCGACCAACGGCATGGGCGCCACCCTGCCCGCGGTGATGATGCGGCAGCCAGAGACGGAGCCGTCGGCGTGTCGGACCTGCCGGCCGCTGAGCACCAGCGCCTCGCCGGGGCGCACCACGCGGACCCGACTGACGACCAGCACCAGCAACAAACTGACGATCAGCGCCACCACCGCCGGCAAGAGCAGCATCAAGCCCAGCCGAAACAACGCTATGCCGACGGCGAGCAGGACCACGATGGCCGTGATGATCAGTCCCGTCGGTGGCCGCTGGGGCGCCTCGGCGAGCCCGAGGTTGCCGCCACCGCGGTCCTTGGACAGAGCGCGGCGCGCCGCGGCGAGCTCTTGCTCCAGCGCCTGGTTGCGCTGGCGCAGCGACTCTCGCTCGTCACGGTAGCCCATTAGGCTCAGTCATCCACGTTCTGGCAAGGGAGACAAGAGGCCAACCTCGTCGTCACGCCCGGTGGGACCAGCAGGCGACTCTTGATCACAGGGTCACACCTCTCGCTCGATGATGAAACCCCGGTGATCAAAGGTCAGGCCCTGCCGCTTGAAGAGGGCAGCGTGCCGAGACCGCAACGCCGGCTCACCATCAATTTGATCGATCCGCAGGCTGCGCGGACTGGTCCGTGCGAGTCGCTTGGAGAGGGCCGCTAGGGCACGGTGCAGAGCGCCCTCGGCGGCGGTGGCGAAGGTCACCAGCGCTCGGCCGCCACGATCGAGAAACAGGGTCGGCTCCCCGTCGACGAGCACCAACAGGGCCCCGGCGCTGCGCTTGGGCTGACGGGCACCGCTCTGGCCACGGTCAGGCCAAGGAACGATCCAGCCATAAGGGTTGGCCGGATCGGCCGCCGACAACACGCTCACCTGGGGCTTGTGCGCTGGGGCCTTGAGCTTTCGGAGGCGGTCGACCGCGCCGGGCAGGGCGAACTGGGCGCCGCCGATCCCAGCGACGAAATAGCCGCGTCGAACCTTGCCGGCCTCCTCCATGGCTCGGAGCACCGGGTAGACGGCGCTGAACCCGCCGGGCAAGGACTCGAGGGTGGCGGCCTCCCGACTAACGATACCGTGGCGCTCCAGCAGCATGAGCGCCCGGGCATGAGCCCGTTCAGTGGGACCGACGGGCTCGGCGATCAGCTGGCGGACGAGAGACCAGCGACCGGCAATGCGAAGGTCGGTGCCCCGGCGCCGGTGGGCGCTCTTGGTGCGCCGCAGGGCGAGTGCTCGGAGGGGCTGGAAGGTGTCGTTGGTCACTAGCCCAGCCCACACCAGATCCCAAAGGGCCTGAACGATCTCCTCACGAGCAGGGGTGGCAAAACGCCCGCCCTCCTCGTCAACCTCACCGGGCTGCCGGCATGCCCCGTCCAAGTCGGCGAAGAAACAGGCGCCACGCTGCTCCAGCAGGCCGAGCACCCGCAGCGCCAGGGGTGACAGGTCGTCCGGCACCTCAGGGGGATCGACGAGCTTGCCCACCCAACCGCGCCGGTAGAGAGCCACCCGACCATCGCGGCTACCCAGGGCGCCATGGCCGACCCAAACCACCACCCCTTGGGAACCGAGCTCGTCGAGGTGCCGGGGCTGAAAATCGCGGGCTCGCGCCGGCAGCAATGAGCGCTCGAGTTCGGCATAAGACAAGGGCATGCCCTCGAGCTGGACGATCACCTCCTCGAGTCGGGCCAGACTCTTGGCCGGTGAATCGATGCCGTGCCAGGCAGGCAAGAAGCGGGCGAGCGCCGCCCGATCGACCGGCTCGACCTCGGCCCGGAGCCGGGCGAGGGTTCGACGCTTGATGCGGCGCAGGACTTCGACGTCACACCATTCAGTCTCAGTGCCACCGGCAACGAAGGCACCTCGCACCAGCTTCCCCGCCCCTTCGAGAGCACCGAGGGCCGCGCCGGTAGCGCCGGTCGCAAGTCCGTGCCGTGACGTGAAAGCCTCAGCTTGAAAGGGACCATGGGTCCTGGCGTAGCGGGCTAGCAAGTCCTCGAGGGGGCGGTCGACCTCCTCGAGGAACGGGGCAGGCACGCCTGGCGGTGGCACCGAGCCCAGCGCGTCACGGTAGCGAGCCACGTATTCAACGGCGCACTGGCAGCTGGTGCCGCCCACGTCGATGGTGACGATCCGGCGGGCGGCCGAGAGCTCGGCGACCAGCGGCTCGACGGCCACCGAAACCCGGGCGCTCAGCTCCTCGAGCGACAGCGCGCCCAGGCGGCGCAACATGTCGTGCAGGCCATCTCGGTCGCTGGCGCGGCGGTCGCCGGCGAGCTGTTGAAGCAGAGCCTCGAGCTCGGCGATCACCTCGGGATCGAGCAGCTCGCGGAGCTGTTCCTGACCGAGTAGCTCGCGCAGCATGGTTCGGTCGAGGGACAAGGCCTGGGCCCGTCGCTCGGCCAAGGGTGCGTCGCCTTCGTAGAGGTAAGCCGCCACATAGGCAAAGACCAGCGAGCGCGCGAAGGGCGAGGCGGCCACGGTGGTCGCCTCGTCGACCCGCACCTCGCGCCGCCGAACCGCTGCCAGCAACTCGGTGAGCGACGGCATGTCGAAGACGTCCTGGAGACACTCGCGATAGGTCTCGACCACGATGGGGAAGGACGGAAACGATCGGGCCACCGCGAGCAGCTGCTGTGACTTGAGGCGTTGCTGCCAGAGAGGGGTGCGGGCACCTGGGCGGCGCCGCGGCAGCAACAAGGCCCGGGAGGCGTTCTCGCGAAAGCGGGCCGCAAACAGTGCCGAGTGGCCCAGCTGCTCGAGCACCAAATCGTCCAACTCCTCAGGCTCCGGGAACAGGCGGCTCACCTCAGGCGGCTCCACTGAGTCGGCCAGCCTCAGACAGATGCCGTCGTCGCTCCACATCGTCTGTACCTCGAAGCCCGCACCGCCACCGAGGCGAGCCTCGATGGCCAGGGCCCAAGGCGCGTGGACCCGGGCTCCGAAGGGGGACAGGATGCAGATGCGCCAATCGCCCAGCTCGTCTCGGAAGCGCTCGACGACGATGGATCGATCGGTCGGCAGAGCGCCGGTGGCGGCACGCTGCTCGCGCAGATAGGAGAGCAGATTCTCCGCCGCCAGGGGGTGTAGATGGTGGTCCGTCTCGAGCCGTGCCTGGGCGGCGGGCTCGTCCATGCCATCGATCTCGCGCAGAAAGGCCCCCAATGCCCGACCGAGCTCGATGGGGCGGCCCGGCCCCTCACCCTTCCAGAAGGGCAGCCGGCCCACCTCGCCAGGCGCCGGCGTCACGATGACCCGATCCCGGGTGATCTGCTGCACCCGCCAGCTGCTGGCCCCGAGGGTGATGACATGGCCCGGCTGGGTTTCGTAGACCATCTCCTCATCGAGCTCACCCACCCGTGGTCCATCAGGACCGAGGTGCACGCGGTACAAGCCTCGATCAGGAATCGTTCCGCCGCCGATGATGGCCAGCATCCGCGTGCCCCGGCGCGCCGACAGCTGGTCGGTCTCCCGATCCCAGACCAGCCGAGGCCGCAGATCGGCAAAATCGGTGGAGGGATAGCGGCCACTCAACATGTCGAGCACCGACAACAAGCCATCCCGAGGCAGCTCGGCGAAGCTGGCTGCCCGGCCGACGAGACGTGCGATCTCGGCCACCGAGCGGTCTTCGAGGGCACAGCTGGCGACGACCTGTTGGGCCAACACGTCGAGAGGATTTCGGGGCAGCTGCAGGGGCTCGATCTTCCCCTCCCGCATGCGACTTGCCACCACCGTCGCCTCCAGCAAATCGGCTCGGTGTTTGGGGAACAAGCGCCCCTTGCTCACCTCCCCTACCCCATGCCCGGCCCGCCCTACCCGTTGCAGGCCGCTACCCACGGCGCCTGGTGACTCGACCAGGATCACCAGATCGACGGCCCCCATGTCGATGCCGAGCTCGAGTGAGCTGGTGGCCACGATGCCCCGGATGCGCCCGCTCTTGAGCAGCTCCTCGACGTCACGCCGGTGGCCTTGGGACAGGCTGCCGTGGTGGGCCCGCACGATCGGCTCACCAGCCAGGTCAGACAGTTGCTGCACGAGCCGCTCACACATGGCGCGACTGTTCACGAAGACGATGGTCGTGCGGTGCCGGCGGATCAGCGCGAGCAGCTCGGGGATGATCACCGGCCAAATGCCGTGCTTCAAGGGCGCTGGCGCCGCCCCAACCTCGGGCCCGCCAGCGGCAAGGTCAGGGGCCTGATCTCTCCTTGGCTCGGCTTCTGGCGCTGCCGCCTGGTCGTGACGACGTCGCTCCGGCCTCGTCATGTCCGGCACCGGAACCACCACCTGCAGATCGAGTAGCGGCGGCTCGGAGCTGTCGACCACCGCCACCGGGCGATCACCGCCCAGGTAGCGCGCCACCGTGGCGGCCGGACGGGCGGTCGCCGACAAACCGATGCGCTGAGGATCGACCGCCGTCAGCGCCGCCAAACGCTCCAATGACAGGGCCAGGTGGGCGCCCCGCTTGGTCGGCGCTAGGGCATGGACCTCGTCGACGATGATCGTTCGCACCGTGCGCAACGTCTCCCGAACCTGAGAGGTGAGGAGCAGATAGAGCGACTCGGGGGTCGTGACGAGGATCTCGGCAGGCTCCCGGGCCTGCTGGCGTCGCTCCTTCTGCGAGGTGTCGCCGCTGCGAATCGCCACCCGCGGTGGATCCAACGGCTCACCGAGCTCAGCAGCAGCCCGTCTGACGCCCGCCAGCGGGGCTCGTAAGTTGCGCTCCACGTCGTAGGCCAGGGCCTTGAGAGGCGACACGTAGAGCACCTGGACTCCCGCTTGCCGCTCGGCCAGGGGCGTCCGGCTCAAGGCGTCGATACACCACAAGAACGCCGCCAGCGTCTTGCCGCTGCCGGTAGGGGCGAGCAAGAGCACGTTCTGCCCGGCGGCGATCAGTGGCCAGCCGCCTAGCTGCACGTCCGTCGGGCGCTCGAAGACCTGGTTGAACCAGGCACGGGTCGCGGCTGCAAAGACCTGCAGTGCCGCAACGCCGCCCGGCTCAGGCCCAGCAGATGGCGGTCCCTGGTCATCTGCCCGCAACATTGGCTAAGGATGGGACCTTCACAACCTCGCGGCAAGGCGACCTTGGAGACCACAGGCGACCCTATGGCCACGGTGGTGGTGTTTCTTGAAGGACTCGGCCGGTTGACTCGTCCAACCAACCGATGACGGGACATGGCATCAATTCCCGAGGCGAGCTAGAACGAGTCGATGGTCGAAGGTGAGCGCTCCAAACAGTTCGGAAGCGCCTTCGCACGCTGGGCGAAGAGCGTGCGACGCCACCTGATCGCCCGCCGTGTGGTGGCTGGCGCAACCATTGGCCTAGTGCTGGGCGTCGGCGCCGCGGCGCTGGCTTGGTGGCAACGGGAGGGGGAGCTACGGCCTTGGGGCGCGGCGCTGGCCCTGGTGGGTGCCGCCGTGGGCGCCTGGTTGGCCCATCGCCAGCGCTGGAGTGACGACGCGGTCGCCCTCTACCTGGACCACCAACTCCAAACCGAGGAGGCCATCGCTACGGCCGTCGAACTCGAGCGTAGCGCCGAGCACGACGGCAGCGACGGCCGGCATGCGCGGGCTCGTGCCGTGGTGGTCGATCAGGCAACCGACGCCCTGAGCAAGACGCCTCGCCGCGGTGTGTGGCCCCAGGTCTGGCGTCTCTGGCACACGCTGGCCCCAATAGGCGCTGGCGCCATCGTATGGCTGAGCTTGACCCAGCTGCCGCCGCTACCGCCCCAGCCACCACCGCCCCCAGGCAGCGAGATGGTGACCCTGGACGATGTCGAGGGGCTGGAAAAGGTCATCGAGCTGTCCGAGCTCGACGGCCGCGACGAAGCTCAGCGCCAACGACTCGAGGAGCTGAGCGACCGGGCCAAGAAGCTGCGTGAGAAGCTGCGCAAGGGCATGGAGAAGCGGGAAGCCCAGGCCGAAATCGCCAGGCTTCGGGACGACGTGGCGGCCGAGCGCCAGCGCTTTGGCAGCGGCGAGCAGCGCGCCGGGCTCGAGGCTGCGCTCGGCAAGATGGCCGACAACGGCCAACTCGCCGAGGCACAGAAGGCCCTCGGCGACCGCGATCTGACCCGCTTCGACGAGGAGATGGAAAAGATCGCCAACAAGCTCGAAGAGCAGGATCGTGAGGCCGCCAAGAAGGCCCTCGAAGAGGCGGCCAAGGCAGCTCGCGAGAAAGGTGCACCCGACGTAGCCAAAGAGCTCGAAGAGCAGAAGAAGCTCATGGATGAGCGGGCCAAGCGCAGCCAAGCCCTCAAAGAGCTGGCCAAGGCCTTTGGCGATGGTCTCAGCGACGAGGCCAAGAAGGCGCTGGAAGACTACCAGGGCTCGGGCAGCTCGGAGGATCAGCAAGAGCTGTCTGACGCGCTCGGCAAGGCGCTCGAGGGGCTCAGCGAGGACGAGCGAAAACAGCTGGCCGAGAAGCTGAAGCAGCAGGCTAGTCAGATCGATCCGAATTCCGCAGACGCCATGCCGATGACCAAGGAGCAGCAGCAGCGGCTGGAGCAGCAACTCGGCTCACCAGAGGGGCAGAAACAGCTCGCCGAGCAGCTGAAAAAGTGGGCCAACGAGCCACCGTCCGAAAGCAGCGGATGCCAGGGCCAGCGCGGTTTGGGGGACGCCGAGCAGGGTCTGAACGACGCCCAGGGGCAGCTAGGCATGCCGATGCCCGCCCCTGGCGGACAGGGCAACAAGCCTGGTCAGGGCAACAAGCCCGGTTCCGGCGGCGCCCAAGACAACCAGGGTGACGACAAAGGTGGCCCCGGCCCCGGCGGTGGCAAGGGCAAGCACGACGGCTCGACCAAGCCCCTACAAGGCGACTCGATGCGCTCCCACGCCAACACGCCGATCAATCCTGGCGCCCCGAATCCAGGCAAATCGATGGGCCGCGCGCCGGGCCGCACGGGCGAGACGGCCAACAAGCAGGGCACCGGTCAGCTGGGCGTTGT
>JAUVCD010000591.1 GCA_030590865.1 Myxococcales bacterium
TAGTGACGAAGTCTGCTCCTCGGTACGTCTTAGCCCTCCCTGACTAACGTGCTGCCGAGACGGTGACCATGTGAGAAGATATTCAAGGGACGGGTATGCAGTCATGTCGGGCACGCCGAGCTAGGCACCAAGCGCGCCGGAGCGCGGCCAGCGATCAGGCCTCCGCAACCAGCCGTAAGTCCTCGCCTGGCCCCTTGGCCTCGGTGGACACCCAAAACCGGCCAGTGATCGACACCTGAAAAGCGGCCAGTGAAGCGGGCGCTTCGAGACGTTGACGAGGGCGGCGAGCTCATGGTTCGCCGCCAGGATGGCCAACGTCTTGAGCGAAGAAAAACGGCAGCAAGTACTGGCGCTTGGGCGCCTCCGGTGGTCGCTACGCCGGATTGAGGAGGCGACGGGCGTCCGCCGGGAGACGGCGAGTGCCTATTTGAAGGTCGCTGCGATCCCGGTGCGGGCGCCCCGGGCGCCAGAGTTCGTCCCGGTAGGCGCGTGGAGACCGGCAAGTGGGCGTGATTTCGAGGCACGCCGGATCGACATTTGGGCCAAAAAGGTGTGCGATTCCATGAGCCGCGCGGCGGTGCTGGTGCGTCTATACAGACGATGCAAGCAGCAGCGATACTACCGGGCGTGCCTGCCATAGCGGATCGGAACCTGTGCTACTTCGCGGCCGATGGCTGTGTCGACCACAGCGACGAGCCCGGAGCAGTGTATGTGGGTGGCAAGCTGATTGGCACCTTCACCGCCAAGCAGCCCATTGAACGCGACCTGCTCATCGTTGCGGTATGCCAGGAGCCGCGGGTGCGGGTTGGACGAGTTGCGGAGGCCTTCGCGGTGAGCACCGAGACGGTGCGCCGTGTGCGCCGCAGGTTTGAGGCCGGGGGGGTCAAGGCCATCGCGAAGAGCCATCGCCGCGGTCGACCGCGACGGCGAACGCCCGAGCTCGAGCAGCAGTTGGCAGACCTGTTTGAGGCAGGAGCGAGCATCTCCGAGGCGCACCGGCGCATCCGCAAGCAGGTCAGTCGGACGGTGGTGGCCGCGATCCGCAAGCGCTGGTCCGGTGAGCAGACCGCAGCGCAGCGGCAGGAGTCTGACCCCGAGTCGCCGGCCGCCACGTTGCCGCTCGTCACCGAGCGGGAAATGGCGAACAAGCCTGGACCGCCGGACGAGACGAAACCGCTGGAGGAGGACTCGCCGACGACCGAAGAGTTCGAGCTCGAACTCGAACAAGCGGTCGCCGAGGGAGGACGCCAGGTGCAGCACCTCGGCAGCTGGATCATGGTGGCGGTGGTCCACGCGCTCGGGCTGTATGCGACGGCCGAGCGGCTGCGCGCGACGGCCGCAACCAAGCAACGCAAAGCCGGCAAACGCTTCATCGGCCGCGCGACGCTGCGAGCCGCTCTGGACGCGGTGACGGTTGCCTTAAGCATCGGAAAACGTTGCGTCGAAGGGGTCCGGTGGCTGGCAACGCCGAGCGGCGCGACGTTACTTCGGCGAGCCAAGCCGATGAGCGCGACGTGGACCCGGCGTGTCCTTGGCCGTTTTGCGAGCCACGAGGACACCGCTGTCGAGATTCACTGGCGACAGGCGATGAGCTTGTTGGAGACGACGACCCAGAGCGACGAGCGAGCGGTCTTCTACATCGACAATCACATGCGCCCCTACACCGGCATGCACACCACCCGCAAAGGCTGGCGTATGCAGGACAAGCGAGCGAGGCCGGGAAGCACCGACTTCTACGTCCACGACGAGCACGGCTGCCCGCTGCTACGAATGGACGACCCGGGCAACGGGACGTTGACGAACTGGCTGCATCCGGTCGCCCGACTACTGCGCGACGCGCTCGGTGGCGAGACCCGAGTGTTGATGGCGTTCGACCGAGCCGGTGCCTTTGCCGAGCAGATGGCGTCGCTGCGCAATGACGGCCTGGAGTTCGTTACCTACGAGCGCGCTCCCTACGCGCTGGTGCTTCAGAGCGTGTTCAAGCACAAGCGTTGGATCGAGATCGGCCGCAAGCGCGTCCGCTTCGTCGAGCAAGCCCGCAAGAACCTGGGCAAGGGTCGGGGACGGGTCCGACGCATCTATGTGCAGACGCCCGACGGCACCCAGCTCAACGTTTTGGCCGTGTCCGACGCGCCGGCCGAGCTGCTCGTCACGGTGCTGCTCAGCCGCTGGGCGTGCCAGGAGAATCAGTTCAAGCACGACAACGAGCGCTGGGGGATCAACCAGCTCGATGGCCGCACCGTGGAGCCGTATCCCGCGGACGAGGTCATCCCCAACCCGGCTCGCCGACGGCTCGACCGCGAGTTGAAGGTGGCCCGCGCTGTCGAGGGAGCAGCGCTACGAAAACGGTCCAGGCTCGCTAGCAACGATCCCCGATGCGATGCCTACGAGCAGGATGTCGAGCATGCCCGCCAGCTTCAAGACGAGCTCGAGGCATTGCGACCCGCTGTGCCGACCCATGCGCCGGTCAGCGAGACCGAGCTGGCCGACAAGCTTGTCCTTCACCCAGGCCAGTACAAGATGGTGATCGACACGCTTCGAATCGCACTAGCCAACGCAGAAAGCGACCTGGCTGCATGGCTGGCCCCCGAGCTGCCACGAGCGACGGAAGCCAAGAAGGCTCTTGCCAAGCTGCTCGACGCGCCCGGTAGCATCCGCCTCAATCGGCGCACCATTACCGTCGCGCTCGAACCGGCCGGCACGAGCGCAGAGCTTCGCGCCTTCGACTCGCTGCTTCGGCGCCTCAGTGCCCTCGTTCTGCACCTGCCCGGCGACCCCAGTGGCCGCTCGCTGCGCTTTAAACTCCACAACAAATAGACCAGCGCGGGGCGAACTCTGGTGCCCCAGCGGGCGTCTTCGATGGCCGTCGGGCGGCCGGACCGATCGTAGTGCCACTTGCGATACCTGAGCTGGGTCAGCTCGCGCTAGAATTGCCCTGGTACGGGGATGCCCGACTCAGAGGTAGCTGACCGTGATCGAGGAGCTACCATCCTGTGGGTAGTAGAGCGAAGTCACCTCGCCCCATGGAAAGGTGTGTGGCGGTGGTGAACCAATGACCTTTGTGAGCCAGGCATCATGGTCGGACCTGCGCTGGTGCTCTTTCTCTTCCGACCAATCATCCCAGGAAGTGCCGTCGTCCTCGCGTATCAACTCTAGGCTTACCCTGTCTAGAACAGCTGAGTGGAAAGTAAGAGCTATCCAAAACATGGCGGCTGAGATGAGAGTGGGTTGTGCCTTGAAGGTGTGCGACTCGCCGTTGGCGACAAGAACCACGGCCCCACGCCCTAAGGAAGAGGAAAGAAATGCCTCCTCCCTCCACCGAGGAGGTATCCGGAGGCCGGAGTCCAGTGTGATCTCGCCTGTTGCCTTGTCGATCATGGTCCCAAGGGGATCTCGCCCACTCGCTTAGTGTTCGACTGCCAATCGGGTACGTAGAACTGCGGTAGCCCGCCAGTGCCATAGTCCGTATTGGCACGCGTCGTAGACGTGGCAGCAGGAGTATCAGCAGTGAACTCGTAGATGCCCATTGTCGAACGGTACCCGTGTTGTTTCGACGGCCGAACCTGAACGCCCTCGAAAACGGCACGACGGCCACCACCCACACTGGCGACAGCATCCGCCGTCGTGAAGAAACCTCCAGGGTGTGGCTCGCCCACTACCAAGCGGGTACCCTTCGGAATGATAGTGTTCTTCCAGTCGTCAACGCCGAGATAGTCACCCTTCCCTTGGAATGCCTTCGCCTGTGAGGCGGGACATGCCAACCCCAGCGGATCGACCTCAACCCCCGGCGCTCCATCAAACGCCGCCAGGTTCGTCCCGCCGACGACCCCCAACGGATCCGGACTACACCACCTCCCCGCATCAGCATCGAAGTACCGGAAACGCGTGTAGCACAGCCCCGTCTCCTCGTCGTGATACTGCCCGAGCAGCCGGAACGGCGAGCTCACCTTCGCGGTACCCTCGTCGCGCCGGACCTCGACCACCTTCCCCCAGGCCGAGTGCGCCGCCGCCCAGGCCACCCGGCCTCCCTGATCGATCAGCTCCTTCGGCATCCCGAGGTGGTCGCCCACGACGGTGAAGACCTGCCCATCCTCCACCTGCAAGAGCGGCACGAAGGTCCCCGGCTCGTGGACATGGATCCGCACGGCAGGCGTTTCCGCGGTAACGTCGTGGTGGAACTCCGCGCAGAGCACGTCGCCGTCCCACAGAAACGTCGTCGTTTCGCTCTCGAGCTTCGGCGCCCCCGCACCACTCAGCGCGCGGGTGAGCTGCTCGTGAAGCTCGCCCTCCGGTGGAGTGACCACCTCTTTCTCCACCCGGCGGGCAAAGGCGTCGTAGCGGTAGTACGCCCGCCGGCCGTCGGGCAGGCCCACCTCGCGCAGCCGGTCGCGGCTGTCCCAGTGGTAGGTGGTGATGCGCTCGGGTTGGCCAGTGGCGCTGGGTGGCTCGACCTTCTTGGTGCGCCGGCAGCAGCGGTCGTTTTCGTACCGGACGCCGCTCTTCTCGGTGAGGACGTTGCCCGGCTCGATGCGCCAGGGGGCGATGTGGCCTACTTGGTCGAGCGAGGAAAGGATGTTTTGGAGCGAGCCGGTGACGTCGTACTCGAACACCTCGCTGCGGCCGCCGCGGCGGGCTTCGATGAGCTGGCCGAGGGGGTCGTACTGGTAGGTGGTGGTGCCCCAGCGGGCGTCTTCGATGGCCGTAGGGCGGCCGGCCCGGTCGTAGCGCCACTTGCGATGGCTGAGCTGGGTCAGCTCTTGGCCGAGGGCGGCGCCGCGCTGGGCGGTCTGGACGGTCTGCTCGACCAGGCGGTCCATCGCGTCGTAGCTGCGGAGCTGCTCGAAGGCGTCGCCTGCCACGGTCCGGCGGGTCTCCCGGCCGAGGGCGTCACGCTCCACGGCGACCGAGTGGCCGTCGTGCTCGACCGCGGTGAAGGCTCCGAAGGCGTCGTAGCGGTAGCGGGTGGTGGCGCCGCCGACCTCAGTGGGCAGCGTGCGCGCCAGGTGGCGGCCCTGGCTGTCGAGCTGGTAGCTGATGCGCTTGCCGTCCTGCACCTCGGCGATGACCCGCCCGAGCTCGTCGCGCTCCAGCACGGTGACGACCGGTCCGGCATCGTCTGCGACCCGCGCTTCGAGCAGCCGGCCGAGCCCATCGCGCTCGAAGGTGATGGCGCCATCGGGACAGTGGTCGGCCACTACGTTGCCGAGTGGGTCGTAGTGGAAGCGGCGCCAGCTCTGGTCGGGGCGCTCGATGTGGCACAGCTGCTCGGCCGTGTCGTAGCGGTAGCGCAGCACCCGGCCGTCGAAGGGGCACTCTTCAATGACGCGGCCCGCGGCGTCGTCGCGGTACTCGTACACCTCTTGGCGCGGGTTGATGATCTTGCGCAGCCGCTCGGCCTTGTCGTAGACGAA
Organism: Myxococcales bacterium; assembly: GCA_030590865.1. Classification (GTDB taxonomy): domain Bacteria; phylum Myxococcota_A; class Polyangia; order Polyangiales; family Polyangiaceae; genus JAPYTK01. Next base: position 5,412 of record JAUVCD010000591.1, read on the forward strand.
GCGCCACTGTTGTCTCCCGCGGCTGTAGGCGGTGGCCGGCTCGCTCAGCTCGACCAGCACGCCGGTGCCGGCGTAGCGCAGCTTGGTGGTGTGGCCGAGCGCGTCGGTGAAGCTCGCAACGTTGCCGAGGGGGTCGTAGCGGGCGCCTGTGTGGCTGCCATCGGGGTAGGTGATGGCGGTGGGCTGGCCCAGCAGATCGTAACTGACCCGAGTGATGCGCCCGAGAGCATCGCTGCGCTCGATGGGCCGACCGAGGGCGTCGTAGCGATAGCGGGTGGCGGCCGTCGGGCAGGCCGACTTCGCGGAGGCGATCGCGCGCGTCCCAGTGGAAGGTGGTGATCTGCTCAGGGTGACCGGCGGCGGGAGGCTCCCGGCGCCGGTCTTCGATGGCCGTCGGCCGGCCGGCACAACCGTCTTGACCGCAAGCCATTCAGCTCACGAAGAACCAGTCAGACCGGCCCTCCCAAGAACCGTCCTTCCGACGAAACACACGTCCCTTTGCGCGTAGCTCCCCATCGGTGAGCCATACCTCTTCGCCTTCCTCCAGGCTGTCTTGCAAGGCCGTGATGCTCGCAACGCTTCCCGCGCACGTCAGCGGAAGAGTGCCGTCGGCTGCGATATCGTTGAAGTCTGCGTAGACCATCTTCATCGCGACCTC
>JAUVCD010000565.1 GCA_030590865.1 Myxococcales bacterium
GCCTCGGTGTCGCCGTCATGATCGAAGAAGTAGAAGATCCCTTCGCGCTCCATCCAGCGAGCGAGGAAGGTCAGATCGCTCTCCCGAACCTGACAGATGTGCGCTTCGCTGGGGTGCTCACCCTGGAGGCTGACGTCGAAGGAGGTGGAAAGCGACGCGGCGTCGAGCACCGCGGTGATGACCTCTTCAACCGACTGGTCGGTGAACATGCGGCTGTGGCGGGACTGGGTCAGGTGGTCCACCTCGGGCACCACCGTGGCGCTGAGCAAGAGCCACTTGTCCTGGGCGTGGACTAGCTCGATCTCCGAAATCTGGCCGTGGTAGCTGCACGCTTCGGCGGCAGTAGACTTGTCGCTCGGCGCGAGGATCAGGGTAGCGGGGGTGCCGACGATGGCGTCGAGATCGAGGCCGCTGCCATCGTGGCCTGGAATGAACAGGTGAACGTCGAAGCGGTAAGGCTCTGAGATCCCCTCCCGGCCACGAAAAGCGGCGACCTGTGCCGTGTCAGGGATGCTGTCTGAGCGGAAGGTGACGCGAGACATTGGACGTTTCCCGGGGGAGCGATGCTACGGCCTGCCGGCAAGGACTGCAACGGCGTCCGAGCGCAGCGTCTGCGCAGCTCTGACTGTGCAGCGGGCGCTGCGCAGGGAGCGGCCCCGCAAAGCTAGAGGCTGCACGAGACGATCACGGCCCCCAGGCCCACGAGACTAACCATGACGAAGACGATGACCTGCAGCACCACCTTGCCACTGCCCCGCTGGCCTGGCGCACCAAGCTGCAGCACACCGGGAGCGGGACAGGACATGAAGGGGATCGATCCACAGGTGGGATCCGGATAGGCGGCGACGCGTCCGATGGCGATCACCTCCTCACCAGGCGCCAAGATCCGCTCCTCCACCCTCAACCGGTTGCCAAGCCGCCTCTGATCCTGCGAGTCCAGGCGCGCGGCGATGTGGGCCGCCATGTCGGGCGCCGGCGTCGCATCGTCGAACCCCCTGCCGTCGAACAGGGCCTTGGACTCGAACAGCAAGAGCGCACCGTTGGGTCGGACCCTGAGGCAACGACCGGAGCCGTCATCCACCAGAAAGTCGACGTCACCGGCGTGATTGTCCAAGCGCTCGATGCCCCTTTGATGCCCCGCAGGGGACGCGTAGATCGAGACACGCAAGATCACCGCGTCCCGACCGGTAAAGGGGGAACGCAGCACACCCTGTTCGGCGGGGAACACACGCCCTCGAATGTGCCCCTCCCCTCCCTGGTGGAGTTGGGCGATCGGCGTAGGAGCGCGGCGCAGTCGCAGGACCGCCAGGAGGTCCTTGGCCAACAGGAGCAGGACCACCAGCCCGAAGAACAGGACCGTGCCCCCCACACCGAAAGTGATCACTTGCGCCACGCAGCCATGCGTAGCACGAAGCGCCCGACCGCTCATTCACGGGGTCAGCTATCGGCAGCCTGGCGATGGGCAAGCTGCGCCGCACTGAATAGAATCGCCTCATGACCCAGGCTGATGAGCTCTGCACCGACTGCGGCATATGCTGCGACGGCACGCTATTCAGCTCGGTGTCTCTCGATGCGGCTGGCCTGGTGGCGGCTCGCGCGCATCGCTTGCCGGTCTTGGAGACCGCGACCGAGAGCCGGCTCGAGCTTCCCTGTGCCGCGCTGCGAGGTGTGCTCTGCGAAATCTACGACGAGCGCCCAGAGTGTTGCGCCGACTATGCCTGTGAATTGCGTCTCCAGGTGGACGACGGGAGGCTGACTCTCGCTGATGGGCAGGAGATCATCGAAGCGACTCGGGCCCTCCGCGCGCAGGTCGTGGACGCAGTGGGCGCCTCACCATGGTGGGTGGCTCATCGCTCAGCGCTCGAGGCAGAGCGCACGAATCCTAGCTGGGCACGAGATAACGGTGAGCTGCTTGCCCATCTGAAGACCCTGGAGAAGCTGGTTCGCCACCATTTCTGGGGCTGAGCGGGCCACATCGCCTTCAGCTTGGGCGCTTTGAGTCACGCGTCTTCAGGTCGAAGCAGAGCATCAGAACACTGGCGATCAACGCAGCTCCGAACAAGACAGCCGCTGCGGTGGTCTCGTGAGTATTGGCTGACCCGCCCCCGTCAAAGGCCCACAGGCCGCGGACGAATGACACGCCAATGACGATCCAAATCAAACCACGAATGACGTTTTCCATCGTTGGCCTCTGCGTTCACTTTGGCGAATAGAACAATAGTGCGGTCGCCACACCGCTGATGCGGCCGGCCGCACAGGAACCTGTCACCGCACCACCAGCTTCAACCCCGCCAAGGCGCTGTGATCGAGCGTGGCCAAGAAGCTGGACCACGGGGTGCCTTTCTTCGCGACCGTTGGCGTGGCGGCCGGATTGAGTCGGACGACGACGTAGGCAGCACGAGTGGTGGGCACGGTGGTGCCAGCCATGATCGCATAGAGGATCGTCATCGTTAGATCCAGATCGCGGCAGCCACAGTCGATCAAGCCCTCGGAGGCTCCGTGGGCGAGTAGCTTGCACTTCATGCTCGGTGCCGCCGCCGCCACCGCACCAAAGGCCTTGAGCAAGCCCCCGCAAGTGGGCAGCGACTCCTCGACTTCCTTGGCGAGCCGCATGGCCTTCGCGCTCGGTTCGGTAGCGTGGACACGACGATGGATTTCAGCGAGGCGCTTGGGGTTCCGTGGCTTGACGAGGGTTCCCTGGATCTTGGTTGTGAACACCAGCCGACCGTCCAATTGGCCCGCTGCGGCCAGCGCGTCGGTTACCGCCACGACCTGCTCCATCGGCGCCTCGCCCGCGATGGCCAGCGACCAGGGCCCGGGAGTCTTGGCGAGCGCTTCGGTGAGCTGCAGCTGGCGTTTGAAGGCCTGGGCCAAGTCTCTGAGCGCAACCGGTGTGCCATCGATGTGAGGGCCAAGGGAACGCAGCTCGATCAATAGCGACTCGGCTGGTTTGGTCCCCGTCGCCGGCCAGGGCAACTGGGCCATGCCCACCGGTCCTACCGCCTCACCAGCATCGCAATAGGACATCATCTCGGCGCGCAACACCTTGCCGAAGTCCCGATCGCAGCGCTGGGCCGTTGCCGCCGCGGTCTTGGCTGGCTCGGCCTCGGCAAAGCTCGGTGAGCTGGCGACGGCTGACGTCTCATCGCGGCAGCCCGCCACCGCTTGGGTGACCGTCAAACAGACGACCAAGGCCATCGGGACGTGCATGGGCTCAAGCTAGCTCGGCGCGCAGCAAGTGGCGACCTGAGAGGCGCTCGAGAGGCCTGAACCGGCCGTTCTGGGACCGAATGCCGCTGCGCCAAGGGCCGCGGCGCCTGAGAAACAGTGTTCACAAGCGGATTCCCTCCAGGGCTCGACCTTGCTACACAACTCAGCGAGACTCTCGCTTTCCTGCCCAGCAAGCCCTGGCCCATGGTAGGCGGTGCTCGCCACCCACCACTCGAAGCGACGCCGAGTGTTCGCATTCCCGCCAGGAGACATGAATGGACGTTCTCACCGCCCTGAGCGAAAAGTCTGAGTACTCAACGACCAAACTGCAAATGATCCTCGCAGCGTGGGTGTTGAGCACGCCCTTCGAGCGAAGCGCGAAAGTCTCGCTCGAAAACGGACGGGTGGAAGAGGAGGACTATGACAAGCAGTCCATCTACTCGTTGCTCTACTCGCTGTACCGGTCCATGGGCGTCGTGCGGAGCGACACCGGCGAACCATACAAGCTGACCTTCAACACCTGAGGCTACGCCTGGCCGGCGGCTTGGGACACCAGCGCGACGCCGGACAGCGACCCCCAGAGGTTCGGCAAGAACGCCTACACCGGTCTCTTTCAATTCCCGTTGGTGAAAGACTACGTGCGCAAGCGAGACGGCCGCGTGCATGTGGTCGAAATGGGGTGCGGCACCGGCGCCGGCGCGCACCACGTCTGCAAGACCGTGCTGCCCAAGTGCACCTATGAAGCCATCGACATGCAGCAAGCCGCCATCCGCACTTGCCAGCAGGAATTCGTGCCAGAGCTCGACCATCGTCTGGTGGCCACCCGGGCAGACTGCACCGAGGTGCCCATCGAAGATGGCACCGCCGACATCGTCGCGGTCTGTGAGACCCACGTCACCGAGATTGCAGGCAAGGTATTGGAGGAGGACCGGCAGTTCTTCACCAAAGTGCAGAGCATCTTGAAGACCGGTGGGTTCTTGGTCTGGGGAAACGCCATTCCGGACAAGACCTGGCAGCCTTGCCTCGACTACCTCGCCTCGATCGGCATGAAGCTGGTCGAAAGTCACGATGTGACCGCCGAGGCAATCGCCGCTCGTGACCAGGACGAAGCTCGAGTGGATGCCTACGTGGAGCAATGTCTCGAGAGGTTCTTGGCCTTCCGGATTCCGGTCTTTGGACCCAAGAAGCGGGCTGAAGCAGAAATCGCTCTGAAGAACTTCTACCGTAATCCGGGAACCAATTTGTACGTCGACATGGAGAATGGAACCGACTCGTACAAAGTCGTTCTCCTCGAGAAAACCGCGTGAGCTGAGCGCCGGCTCACCGCCCCAAGCGCCGCCAGCGCGACGCCAGCACCACGGCCAAGGCGAGCAGCCCCCACCGGCCAGCGCTGCGGTCACGGCCACCCACCCGGCACCCGCAGCCGCCATCGTCGCCTGAATCGTAGGTCGCGCCGCTGGAGGTCGAGCCGGCGGTGCCGCCCGTGCCGCCGGTGCCGCCGGTGTTGCCCGTGCCGCCGGTGCCACCAGGGCCGACACCCCCGCCGCCCTCTTCACCGTATTCGTAGGCGCCGATGTCCGGGGCGTCGCCTTGATAGGGCAAGCCAACGCCCTGGGCGTCGGTCCAGGTTGCCTCTTCGTCCACCGTGATGAGGTTCTGGTCGTAATCGATGTCGAGGATCTGCAGTCGATCGGTCTCGCCCTCGAGCTGGATGCGGTCACCGTTCACTACCCCGAAGCCATCACTGAAATAGCTGGCGTCGTCGACAGGGATTTCGGTCCCCTGCCCGGCGGCGCTGGTGGTCGTCACGAAGCCGCCGATGTCGATGCAAGGGCTGGTGGCCTGCAAATGAAAATCGTAGACGCTGGGATCGGCAGGATCGGCCGGGCCGGTGTCGTCGATGAACTCGGGATCGCCGGCGTGCTCCCAGTTATCGGCGGCGATCTGGGCGGTCTCTTCGACGTAGTAGTAGGTGATCGCATCGGTGCGGTTGTCATGGAAGAGGTTGTTCTTCAGCGCCACGTCGGTGACCTCGGGACCAGTGCCGTGGTGGGCGATGGTGACGCCGGTACCCTTCCAATCTTCGACCCCCGACATGGCATGGTGACCATTGTGGAAGAAGGTGTTGTGGTAGATGCGACTGTGACTGGGATCGGGCTCGTAGGTGTCGTTGTGGGTGTATGAAGCGGCTTCGATACCCGAACCATCACAGTTGTGGAACACGTTGCGTCGCACGATGGTGTTATTGGCGCGCAAGGAGAAGCAGGACGCGGTGTTGCCGTCAGCCGGCACCGCGGAGTGGGCGATGATGTTGTTTTCGAAGACGTTCCACAGCACGTTGAGGTAATTGCCGCTCAGGCCAATGTCGCGATTGCCGCATTGACCGGTCGGTTGGGCGCAGGTCATCCACTGCTCGTTGTGGAAGGTGTTGTTGCGGACCACGTTGAAGCTGCTGGCCATCTCCATGACGTGATGACCGCCGTGGAACAGGACATTGTTCTCGATGAGGTTGTAATGGCTGTAATCGTCGTCGTGGGCCCAGCTGCCGACGTTGATGGTTCCGCCGTTGTCCTCGTTGGTACAATAGCCGACACCGCCAATGACATTGTCGTGCAACCAGTTGTACTGAGAGCTCTGCTCAATCTGGACGCCGACGTACCAGCCCGACTCGTGGCTGTTGTCGGCATTGGCGAAGACGCAGTTGCGCACCCAGACGTGGCTACTGTCTCGGATCAAGAGGTAGCGGCGGGCGCCCTGGCTGTGGAGGCCGTCGAAGGTGAGGTACGAGTGGCTGCGGATGTCGATGGTGTAGCCGCCGTCGTCGCTGGGCAGGGTGAGGATGGGGATCTCGCCCGGATAGGCCTGGAAGGTGATGCGGTCGCTCTCGGTGCCTGAGCTCTCGGGCCACAGCACCTCGCTGTAGGTGCCGCCGCGGATCATCACAGTGTCGCCAGCCTGCACGGTGGCGGTAGCTTGGCCGAGGGTGCACCAAGGGGAGATCTCTTGGGTCCCCGAATTTGTATCGGCGCAAGCGCCACCGATGGACGTAACGTCGACGTAGTACGTCTCGGCGTGGAGCGTCGCCGTGGTGGTCAGCACGGTGGCGATGAGGGCCGATCGGGATGCAGCGCGTCTGATGTTGCTCACTTGGGGCCACCTCGAGATGCTAGGGGACCGCTGAGCCCTGCAACGAGGGTGTCGTCAGGTCCGCTCGTCAGATGG
>JAUVCD010000741.1 GCA_030590865.1 Myxococcales bacterium
TGGTCGACCAGATCGTCCGCGCCGCCACCGGGGCCGAAGCCCTCATCGCCGAAGGGGCCAACCGATACACACCAAAGCAGAAACGGCAGCGCTTCGTGGAAGCTCGCGGCGAAGCCGGGGAGGTCGCTGCCCATCTCGAACGACTGCGGCGCTACCAGTTCATCAGTGAAGAGCAGCTGATGCAGGGCCTTACCTTGGCCGATAGGCTGTGTGCGCTGCTCACCGGGCTCATCCGTCGCCACTGCTGAGTCGCGGCTGGCCGGCGCGCTGCCACGCCTCGGCTGCGCGCCTCTGGTGCCGCGGCCGTCGGGGTGCGAGTGCGTGTGCGGGGTCGGGGTGGTCGTGGTCGGGGCGGGGTCGTGGTCGGGACACGCCCCACGCTGCATCGCGCACCCGCACGGGCACGGGTCACGCGGCCCCCGCACGCCCACGATCCACGGGCTCTGGCTCCCGAACGCGAATTTGAGCACCCCGCGACAGTAAGAGGTATCCCTTCCGACCACCGATCAAGGCTGCTCGGTCGCCCTGTCTCAACGGCAGCACCCGACCCTGGTGGCGAAAGAAGCTAGGCTTGTCAGGTGCGCGCCCTGTTGCTTTTCGTCCCGTTACTCGCTGCCAGCTGTGGCGCCACGCCGCCCGAGCCGACAGCACCCATGATCGTGATACCCGAGTCGTTGAAACCACCGGCGCCAGGCTCGCCGGGACCACCGCTGCTGACGCTGGCGCCTCAGCAGCAGGAGACCGAACCCGAGTCAGCCCAGCCCGAGTCAGCCCAGCCCCGCACGCCCAGCCACCGCCGAGCCGGGGCGGGCCCGGTGGTGCCACCGCCGGTCATCGGACGGTGCCTGCGATCCCGCTTGTGTCAACTCGAGGGGCTGTGCAGCGGGACGGGTGATGGGCGTTGCATCGCGGGCAGCAGCGACGACTGCCGCCCCTCGGACGCCTGTCTCGGCGGCCGCTGTACCGCCAAGGACGAGCGCTGTGTCGCTGGCTCGGACGCCGACTGCCAGGGCTCATGGGCCTGCAAGGGGTGGGGGCGCTGCCACTACGACGGCACGGACAGCTGCGTCGCATCGTCAGCGACCGACTGCCAGGCCTCAACCCGCTGTCCACGTGAAGGTGAGTGCACGCTCCGCGGTGGCGCCTGCGTCAAGGCCCAGCCCTGACCCAGCAAGCCAGCGGCAGATCCCTTTGGCTTCTGAGGCCGGATGGTTACCATTGGGCCATGGATGACCCGGGACCGCAGCTCATCCACGAGGCCAGCGAGGAGCAGCTCGAAGCGCTCGTGCAGACCATGTACCTGGTCGCCTTCTCCGACGGAGAGTTCAGCGCCGTCGAACGGACCCATTTCGCCGCCTCGGTCGCCGGACTCACCGATGGCCGCCTGGCAGGCGACAGCCTGCAGCAGGTCGTCGATCAGGTGGGACGGAAGCTCCAGGACGACGGCCTCGAGGCTTGCCTGGCCGACCTGGCGCAGCGGCTAACGAGCCGCAGCCTGCGCGAGGCGGCCATGATCCTGGCCAGTGACATGGCCGCCGCCGACGGCGTGCTGCATCCAAGGGAGCAAGCGCTACTGGGAGGCCTGGCCGCAGCCCTCGACCTGCCCCCGGACAGCACCCGTGAGGTGACCGAAGGGCTGACGGAGCCCGGCGCCGGCGACCCATCGACGACCACCACCCTCGACGCGCCCTGACCGCCCCCCAGCCGGCTTCGTGCTATGGCCGTCTCATGCCCCTGCCCGCCGGCCCGACCTTCCTGACCCCCACGGTGACGGTCCACGTGCTCGACGCGGCCGCGCCTGGCCCCACGGCGGTGGTTCAGGCCGGCATTCACGGCAACGAGATCGCCGGCGTGCATGCGCTGCAGGAGCTCTTAGAAGAGGACTTCAGGCCGGCTCGAGGGCGCCTCTTGGTCATCCCGATCATGAACCCCGCCGCCTACCGCGGCCGACAGCGTACGGCACCGGGCGGCCTGGATTTGAATCGCTGTTTCCCCGGCGATCCCGAGGCCGACGCGCCTGAGCCACGGCTGGCGCACCAGTTCATGACCCTGATGAAAGACGAGCAACCCGTGCTCGTGGCCACCCTTCACGAGAGCCTCAAGCGCCACCACCCCGAGATCGCCGACTCATACGGTCAATCGATCGTCTTCGGCGTCGACCCGATGCCGGCGGTGGTGAGCAAGGTGGTGGCCGAGCTCAACCAGGAGCTCGAGCACCCCTACGAGCGGTGGGCACCTCACCACTACCCGGTGGCGACCTCATCGACCGAGCTCATCGTGGCGGCGGTCGGCTGCGTGGGGCTGTGCGTCGAAACCTGGATGGGCTTCGCAGAGCGGCGACGCATCGATTTGCAGCGCCGAGTCGTCACCCTGCTGCTTCGTCACATCGGGCTCTGCGACTAACTGGGACAGGGGCACTGGCTAGTCCTCCTAGCCCGAGCTGAGACCCCCAGTCGCGCCCCTCTCTCGCTAGCAGTTGTCGCTAGCCGCCCCGCTCAGGGACTGTAGCGCATCTCGATGCGCGAGTAGGAGCCGCCCGTTTCAGTCGACAAAGGACCGGCCTGGGTCGTGTAGACGTTCGCCTGGTACACCAGGCGCTGCAGATCCACTGGGTGACCCAGAATCGTCGTGCTGTAGGGGTTCCCGACCCCATAAGAGTTGTGCAACGTCGTGGTGCCTCGGGCGCCGAGAATCCCAATCCACTGTCCCGCCTGCACCGGGATGTTCACCGCGATCCAGTTGGTTCCAGGGACGTTCTGGAAGTAGGCCAGAGTCACGAAGTCAGTGGTAGTCGCGGAGAAGTTGGGCGGCGGTCCGCTGTTGAATCGCACCACCTGGATGTTCTGTCCCAGCGTACCCACGTCGGTCGGGACGCGCAGGTCCTTGATGGTGTGGGCCACTGGCGCTTGATACCAATACCCTCGAGTTGACGAGCCGCTCGAGTAGTCGGAGCCGAAGGGCCCGATGTCGAGCACCTGGATGGCACAGTCGACATCGTTGCTCGGCGTGCAGCCTGACGGGCAACAGCTGTCGCCGCCAATACACTGGGTCACCGGCGACCCGCCACTACAGCTGCCGTTGTTGCACAACTCGCCGGACGTGCAGGGATCGAGATCATCGCAAGGGTCGCCGTTGTTGAGCGACTGGGTCGTGCACTGGCCGGTGTTGACGTCACAGACGCCGAGCACGCAATCCTGGGTGAGCTGGGAGCAATCCTTGGCCACGCCGCCCTGGCATAGGCCAGCGGCACAGGTCTTGTTGATGGTGCACAAGTCATTGGCGTCATTGCAGGGACCGCCCTCATTGCCGACCACCGGCTCACACTGACCGGTCTGGGGGTTGCACTCCGACACGTGGCAGTCGTCAGGCACCGGCTGCATGAAGCAGTCCTTCTGGGTCCCAGTGCACAGGCCATTCATACAGGTGGCGCCCTCCAGACAGAGGTCGTTGGGATCGACGCAGGGGTCGCCGTTCTGAGACGCTGTGGCTGAGCAGGTCTGACTCTGCTCGTCACAACTGACCACCTCGCAGGCCGCCGGCGACATGCCACAGTCGTTCGGTGGCCCCGCCTCGCAAACCCCAGCCGCGCAAACATCAGCGGCGGTGCAGAACAAGCCATCGTCACAGGCCGTACCGTCGTCGTCGGCCACCACCTCGCATTGCCCGGTTTGAGCATTGCATTGAGCGACCTGGCACATCGGCGCTTGAATCTGGCTGCAATCCAAGGCGCAGGGTGACGACACGCCGCCTGAGCCGCCACTGCCACCGCCCCCGCCGCTCGAGGTCGTCCCGCCGCCTGAGCCCGAGCTGCTCCCGCCGCTGCCATCGTCGTCGTCAAAGCCCGCCGTTTCTCCAGTGGCACAGCCGTGAGCCGCCAAGGCACCGACCAGCGGAAGGGCCCACCAAGATATCGTCCAAGTCCAGCTGCTCATCTCGTCATCACCTCTCACGACTCATGGGGCGCCCATGAATCCCAACATGAAATCTAACGGGTTGGGCCAGGTTGGGAAAGCAGAACCATGCGCCCTTCGCGCAACCAGATTGACGCCGCCTGACACGACTGTGACGTTTGTGCCGCTTTGGAAATCAACCTCGGGGTGGCAGTACAGATTGGCTACGCGCTGGGCATCGGCTTGCTGATTGGCCTGGAGCGTTCGTTCGGCGTCGTCAAGAACGAGCAGGACGGCAAGACGGGCGACGAGGAGGAGCCTCCGCAGGGCGAGGCGAAGGCAGGGAAAGACAATGGCGACCCGGCCTCCGAGCAGAGCGCTGGGACTGAGGCCGCACCGGACTCGCAGATCGAGCCGCCCCCGCCGAGCCGCTGGCTCCCGATGAGCGAACAGATCGGGGTGCGCACCATCACGAT
>JAUVCD010000477.1 GCA_030590865.1 Myxococcales bacterium
GCCTCGGGAAGCACCACGTCGGCCCAGCCGGTGATCTCGCTGGGCAGCACGTCCACGGCCACGATGAAGTCGAGCTTCTCCATGGCCTCCCTGGTGCGCTCGGGCTGTGGCAGCGCCAGCGGCAAGTTGCAGCCGTAGACGAGCCAGGCCTTGATGTCGTAGTCCGCTGTGCCAGGGAAGACGGCGTCCCGCAAGCCGTGGGCTAGAATTGAATCAGCAAAGGGATAGTTCTGCCCCTTCTGCCAGTCCGCGGGCTGCGCGCGTTTGCGCGAATACGGTGGTGTCGGATATTTGGGGAGCTCGGGCTTGGCCGGAATGTAGAACCCGCCCTTGCGGCCATAGGACCCCACCAGGGCATTGAGAATGGCAATGGCGCGCAAACGCTGCGTGTCATCGCCATGCCACGCCGTTCGGCGCCCTGGATGGATGAGCGAGGCCGGCCGAGCACCGCCGATGAGCCGGGCGGTCTCCACGATGACCTCAGGTGCAATGGTGGTGCGGGTGAAGGCCCACTCGGGAGTCTTGTCTTCGACGTGTTTCTTGAGCTCGTCGAAGCCCACCGTGTGCTGCTCGACGTACTCGCGGTCGTAGAGCCGCTCTTTGATGATGACGTGCATCCAGGCGAGCAGCAGAGCGATGTCGGTGCCTGGCTTGATGGGCAGCCAATGCCGCGCCTTGCCTGCTACGGTGGAGAAGCGCGGGTCCACCACGATGAGCTGGGCACCGTGGCTGATCGCGGTGGCCAGATCTTGCACCTGGGTGTTGTGCATGTTCTCGCCCAGGTGCGAGCCAATGAAGGTGATGACTCGCGAATGGGGCATGTCGACGTGCTCAGGCGAGCCCAGCGGCGACCCATAGGTCAATGCGAAGGCCGTCTCTCGTGAGCCGCGGCACTGGGCATCGGAAGGTGCGCCGATATTGGGCGTGCCGAAGGCCTTGACCAGGTGCTTGAACCAGGTGCCCCCATAACCATGGGAATAGAGCGCTAGCGCCTCAGGCGTGGCGGTGTACTTGGATAGCTTCTCCGCGACGTGGTCGAGGGCGGTCTTCCAATCCACCTCCTCGAAGACCTGGGAGCCGCGTTTGTCCCGTCGGATGAGCGGGCGCTTGAGCCGGTCGGGATCATAGAGCAAGCCCATACCGCCGGTGCCCCGGGGACAGAGCCGCCCGCGGGAGAGGGGATGGTCGGGATTGCCCACCAGCTTGGTCAACCGGCCATCCTTCACGTGGGCCAAGACGCCGCACTTCCAGAAGCAGATTTCGCAGAAGGTCGGCACGATCTTGTCGCCGTCGGTCTTCGGGTCGGGGACCATGTCCGGGTCCAAGCCCCAGAGGTTGGAGACCAGCCCGCTGCCGGCGGCTACGCCGGCACCGAGCCCGGCGATCTTGATGAACTGCCTACGCGTCGGTTTCGTCATGGATCTGACTTCGTTCTACGAGCGTTCATTGACATCCGCTTGGCCCCGAGCGGGGACGCCAGCGCGGTGTTGAGTCTGGCTGCGGGTCTAGCAACTGAAGCGATCGCTTGCCGATCTACTGGGTTGCACAACCCTCCATACAGTGAAGTAGTTCGACGAGGTGTGGCTCTGACAGCCGGTATTCGGCGAAGCCGCCCTTGCGCGTCACCTCGACCAGATTGCACATCCGGAGGATGCGCAACTGTTGGGACACGATCGCCTGATTGAGGCCAAGCGTGGTGGCCAGTCCGTTGACGTTGCGCTCTCCGTCCCGCAACACAGCGACGATACGGAGCCTTGCAGGGTGGGCGACGGCCTTGAGGACATCAACCACTCTGGAGACATGCTGCTCGTCGCTGAAGATGCTGTCGTCGTAGCGCGCTTGCGCTGCCTCAGTCATCCGCCTGCCTATCAGGTTAGCGATATAGAGATTCTACTATAACACTATTCCGATGGGATCAAGAGGTTTTGGCAGAACGGCCTTTCGCGAGCAGCCCGTGGCGCTTGATCCGACGGTATAGCGTGGGGCGCGGGATGCCCAGTAGGCGAGCCACCTTCGCGACATTCCAGCGGTTTTCAGCGAGTGACGCAGCGATTTCTTCGATCTCGGCGCGCTCGAAGGCCGCGCGGCTCAGTCCCGCCGGGGCCGTTGGGAGGGGTGCTGGCAGGTCGATGTCCCGGCCGTGGATTCGGGCGCCTTCGGAGAGCGCCACCGCCTTGGTGATCACATGCTCGAGCTGTCGGACGTTGCCAGGCCAGTCAAAGCCCGCCAGCTTGCGCAGCGCCTGGCCGGTGAGCTCGGGGACCTGGCGGTTCAGCTGTTCGGCGACCCGAGTGAGCATGTGGGCGGCCAGCGGAGGAATGTCCTCAGCCCGGTCGCTGAGGGGGGGCAAGGTCACCTCGACGGCGCTGATTCGGTAGAACAGATCCTCACGGAAGCTGCCCTGCTCGACCTCGTCGCGCAGCCGGCGATTGGTGGCGCAAACGAGGCGGAAGTCCACCGGGATCACCTTGGCCGAGCCGAGGGGCTGCACCTCCCGTTCTTGCAGCACTCGCAGCAGCTTCACTTGCATCTGCCGAGGCATCTCTCCCAGCTCGTCGAGGAAGAGCGTGCCTCCCCGAGCTTGCACGACCAGTCCGTCGCGGGCCCGATCCGCTCCGGTGAACGCGCCTCGCTCGTAGCCGAACAGCTCGGACTCGAGCAGTGACTCAGGCAGAGCACCGCAGTTGATGGTGACCAGGGGCCCCTTGCTGCGTGGGCTGTTGAGGTGGATTGCCCGGGCGATGAGCTCTTTGCCGGTGCCGCTGTCCCCTTGGATCAGAATCGGTAGCTCGGTGTCGATGACCCGATCGAGCAGCGCGAAGACCGCGTCCATGGCGGGGCTGGTGGCGACGATGGCGCTGTAGTCGAAGCGATACTGCCGCGTGATGCGGTGCCGCTTGGCCTCTTCGGTGAGCCGGTCGATTTCGGCGGCCTGCCCCTGGACCAGCGCTTCGACTCGGCGCCGTTCGGTCTCGAGCTCCCGGTTGCGCTGCCGGAGATCGTCGTGGAGCTGAGCGTTAGTCAGAGCGATGGCGACCTGATCGCCGAAGGCCCTGAGGCCGGCGATGTCCAGCTCGGTGAAGTGCCCCCGCTGAAAGCGGTTGTCCAGATAGAGGGCTCCCAATACGCCGGCAGGTGCCGCTACGGGGACGCAGATCACCGACTTGAGATGCATGGCGTGGACTGACGCCTGGTCATGGAACCGCCCGTCGGTTTGGGCGTCGGCGGTCACCAGGGGCTCGCCGGTCCGCATGACTTGCTCGGCGATGCCCCGGCTGAGCTCGAGGTGGGAGGGGTCGAGCGCTTCGCGGTCGAGGTTGCGCGCTACCGCGACGTGCAGATCCCGATCCGAGCGGTTTTTCCGGCGGGGGGGACCACCGGCTCGGGCCGTGTCAGCAGCTAGCAGCACGAAGCCGCGCTCGGCACCCGTGAGCTCGATGGCTGCGTCCATGGCCAGCTCGAGCACCTCGCCGCTGTCCAGTGAGCTGTTGAGTCGCTGGTTGATCTTCAACAGCAGCTCGAGCCGATGCTCCCGGGTTGCCGTCAGCGGTGCAGCCACCGGTGCGCTAGGTGCTACAGCCGGCCCCAGGGCGGCCCGTCGAGGGTGCCTCCAAAAGGCATCGCGGACACTGGTGGCCAGCGGCGCGGCGGTGCGTTCCCACAGCGCGCGGGCCCGCTGGCCGTGTTGGTCCGCCAGGGTCGCGGCTCCTTGGGCCGCCCAGGCTTGGCCGAGCAGCAGCTCGCAGTCAGCTTCGAGATCGTGCTGTCCCAGCCTGCCGGCGATCTGGGCCGCGCCCTCGGCGAGCGATGCGGCCTCCGAGCTGCGACCCTGGGCCAGTGCCAGTCGCCCTCGGGCCACCGCCAGTCGACACTCGACATCCTGCGCGTCGGCCCCCTGAAGTTGCGCTTCGCTCTGGTCGAGCAGCGCGGCGGCTTGCTCCAGCTCTTCGGCGAGGATGAGCAGCTCAGCCAGTTGGATGTCGACCTCAGCCTGATCGCGCAGGCTGCCGTGTTGGTTCAGGCCAGCGCGCGCCGCGACCAAGTGCTGCCGTGCGCGCTCTTGCTGCCCCTGGGCGGCGGCGACCTCTCCGCAG
The DNA here is from genome assembly GCA_030590865.1 of Myxococcales bacterium. Taxonomy (GTDB): domain Bacteria; phylum Myxococcota_A; class Polyangia; order Polyangiales; family Polyangiaceae; genus JAPYTK01. The sequence goes on from JAUVCD010000477.1 coordinate 4,095, forward strand.
ACCGTCTCGGCAGCGGCATCCAACATCGGGATGGCGGCACGCTCGGCGATTTCTCGGCAACCCAGGGCGGTGCCCCGGGCTCGGTCGAACAGGCCCAGGTCGGCCTGCAGCTTGGCGAGGTTGAACCGAATGAGCGCCTCGTTGCCGAGCTGGCCGAGCGCCACTGCCATGCGCAGGCCCCGCAAATACGACGAGAGCGCGTCGGCCCATTGCCCGCTTTGGTGGCAGGCAGTCGCGAGGTTCAAGGCTGCCGTTGCGAGCAGATCACTGAGGCCATGTTGCTCGGCCAGGGCGACCGCACTTCGGTAGTCCTTCAGCGCGGCGCCTAGATCACCCAAGTTATAGGCCACCAGTGCCCGGTTGCCGTGAGCTCGCACCGACCGGCGCGGATCCGCGAGGCCCTGCAGCAGGGTGGCCGCTTCGTCGAGCCTGCGCCTGGCGCCTGGCAGGTCACCTTGAAAGCTCAGCGCCACGCCGGCAGTCTCGAGCAGATCGGCCCGGGTCGGTGACTCGACGTTGTCCTCGAGCCCCTGCTCGGCCAAACGAGCGGCATCGCCATAGGCACCATGCTGGAGCAGCGAGCGAGCCAAGAGGTAAGTGCTGCGACCGCGCTGGGCAGCGTTTGGACCATCGGTGCGAACGTGCTCCAGGTGCTCTTTCGCCTCCTTGCTGTGGCCCAACTCGAGGTGGCAGGTGCCCAGCTCGATGTGCAGCTCCATTGATGTCTGATCCGCTGGCTGGGCCGCCAGCAGGGTGCTCAATCGCGCCAGTGCATCGCTGGGATGACCCGCGGCTTGCTCGAGCCTGGCCGTGGCGAGCTGCACTGCTGGCGTGGCGCAGCGGTGGGCCACTGCGCAGGCTGCTCGCCACCAAGCCACCGGTGCGGCGCTGTGATGGTCGGCGCGCTCGAGCAGCAGCTTGGCCGCCGGCCTGAGATCGTCTGCCAGCGCCAGGTGAAGGACTTGGCGTGCCGCCAAGGAGGCTGCCTCCCCAGTGGTTGTCCGAGTCGGGTTCGGCTCAGTGGCCTCAGAGGCCAGCCACTGCGCGAGCTGTCCGCCCAACCACTCGGCAACCTCTCGGTGCAGCTCTGTGATCAGGCCCGGCGGCAGCGCCTGGGTGATGGGGTCGACTTGGCCGCCGGAAATCAGCTTCCAACCGCCATCGCCACACTCGACCTGCCCAACAGCGACCAGCTCGTCCAGCGCTGCGATTGGGATCTCGAGCTGTCCGACCTGGGTGGACCGCAGGACGCCGCCTAGCAGGGCGAGCAGGCCGAGCGCGCGCTGGCCTGCCTCGTCGAGGCTCGCGATGATGCTCCCGCTGCGCCTAGATAGTGCGCTCTGGTCGGTGACTCGGCCGAGCTCGTCCTCGCTCAGCTGGCCTGAGCCGATCTGGCCCAAGACCGACCGCAGCGCCGCTGGGCTACCACCACTGAGTTGGGCAAGCTGCGCCCGGGTGCGGTCGGGCAGCGAGTCACCGACCCATTGCTCGACCTGAGCGGGGGTCAGCGGTCCGAGCTCGAGTCGGCGCACGCCGGGAGCCGGGAGCTCGAGCTCTGGCAGACTGCTGACGACCAGCAGCCCCGCGTCGGTCGGCTCGAGCACTCGGCAAAGGCCCAGCAAGAGCTCCCGCTGGCCCCGCTCGAGCTGATCGGCATCGTCGACGATCCACACCACTGGGCGACTGGTCTCTCCGGCCAGACTTTCCCGGGCCGCCAGCATGGCGGCGAGACCACCGGCTGAAGGACCGTCCTCGGTGACTCCTTCGCCAGCGTCCACAGTGGCGGCCACCAGGCGGTCCATGGCCCCGGCAGCGGTGGCGTTGCATTCGATGACGCGACACTGCTGCTGGGCCCTCCATTTGATCTCCCGAAGCAGTCCGCTGCGGCCCATCCCGCTGTCACCCACGACGTGCAGCACCCTGGGACCGGGAGCGCCCTGGAGCAGCGCAGCCTGGGCGGCGCGGGCGGCGTCGAGCTCAGCCTGCCGACCTACGAAACGGCTCACGACGGCCACCGCCGGGTGGATCAGTGCCGGCTCGACCCCGAGCACCTCGAGCACTTCGTCGACGTCGGCCGGGCGCTCTTCGGGATGGGCGTGCGTCAGCCGCCTGGCGAGCTCGCGCACCTCCTTGGGTGCCTCAGTGTCGAGCACCGACAACATCTGATCCAAGGTCACGCCCACCGCGTAGAGGTCCGCTCGTTCATCGACCTCCGCTCCGCTCAGCACCTCGGGGGCCAAGAACCCAGGCGTGCCGGAGATCGAGGCATGGCCAGTTGCTATCCTGTCGTGGCGAGTGAGCGCTGCCGCGCAGCTCAGATCGATCAGCACGCCGCGACCGTTGGGATCCACCAGCACGTTGGCTGGCTTGAAATCGCCGTGGCGGAACCTCGCGGCGTGCAGTAGTCGCAGCGCCCCCAGCGCATCACACAGTGGTTGGCTCGCGCGCTGCCAGCGGGCGCCGCGGGCGTGAGCGTCCAGGGTTGTCCCGGGAACGAAATCGGCGGTGTAGAAACAAGGGTTGAAGTGCACCTCCGCTGACCCGGAGGACGCTGGGCTCGCCAAGTCCTCGACCGAGCCTGCCTCGCTGGTCAGCTCCGAGTCGAGCACACCGAAGTCGTGCACCTGGCTCAGCCTCGGGTGATGAAGCCCACGCAAGACGCCGAACTCGAAGTGAAAGGCCTCGCGTAGCTGCGCCGTCGGGGCCTCCAACAGCTTGAGTGCCACCTCGGTATCCCAGAGTTGGTCGTGGACCAGATAGGCGGTGGCCATGCCGCCACGACCTAGCAACCGCACGATCTGGTAGCGGTCCTGCACCACCGCACCGGGACTCAGAGTCACGTCGACAGTCTCAGTGGTTTGCGATCGTAATACAACAAGATGATACAGAATGGACACTATGTGCGGCACACCAAGGCTCACTTGACTGGTCCAAGTGGCTAAATAGGCCCATAATTGCAGCAACCTCTGGTTGGCACCGAGGTTGCATTGGCTAGAAGCATGGCCGCACTCAGCACAGACCCCATCGAGCGTCAGCTCACCAACCAGCGATGGTTGGTCGCGCTGACCTTGGTGTGGGCGGCAGCTTGTGCGGGGTGCGGCATCAGCCCCAAACCCCAGCCGCCAATCCCGGGTAGCGGTTTTGACTTTGGCCAGGTGACCACCCACGAGACCGGGACCTTCGGACCCAAGGCGATCGAAGGCGGTCCTGGCGCTGCCAGTCCTGCCGGCGCCGTGGTGCGAGCCGTCAACCTCGAGCTCCCCGAAGATCCGGTAGACGGCATCATCGCCGACGATGGCAGCTTCGAGGTCGAGCTGACTCTGCTGGAGGGCAACGAGGTCCGACTTCAGATCATCGACGGCGACGACCGCT
>JAUVCD010000681.1 GCA_030590865.1 Myxococcales bacterium
GCCTCGGCGGGTGATCGAAGCGGTGAGCGAAGGGGTCATTTTCAACACCCTCGGGCACTGCGCCGGCGACTACCTCGCCGCCCTTCGACCACGGCTCGACAAGCTCGCCAAAGCGCAAGCCATCGCGGCGGCCTTCAGCCAGGCAGGCAAACCCTACGATTTCGATTTTGACTTCGCCACCGATCACGCGCTCGTCTGCACCGAGCTGGTGTGGCGCGCCTATCGTCCCGCCACGGGTAAGGCAGGGCTCGACATGCCGCTCGTGCCGGTCGTTGGCCGCATGACCTTGCCGGCGAACAACTTCGCCGCGATCTACGCCGAACAACACGGCAGCGGCGATCGACTGTTCGATTTCGTCGTCTTCGCTGACGCCAGCGAAGCGGAGCAGCGCGCCTTCTTGTCGACCGAAGAGGCCTTCCGCAGGACTCATGAACGCCCCAAGTGGGACGTGGCGCAGAGGTGAGGTTGAAGGCCCCTGGCTTCGCCGCAGGCCGTCGTTTCGTTGCTGCTGCTCGGTGCCGTGGCGGGACGCCGATCAGCGACCCGTCGCCTTGGCTTTCGACGAGGACAGTAGGAACGAGAGGGCAGCGCCGAGCAGCCAGACGAGGTAGGCGCTGAAGATCAGGAGGTAGGCCAGGCGCGCGCGATCGGCCAGGACCTCGGGCGGAACCCAACTGATCACCGGAGCGGTGGGTGACGAATGCAGCTCGAGGCGCTCCTCCGCATCGGCGATGGCTTCCGGATAGTACTCCGGGGACGAGACCACCACGGCGACGCTGTCGCTCTGCAGCTCGTGGTCTGTCGTGGTGGCAGTGCTGCAATGGCCCTCCCACAGGGGTACAGGGTCACCGGTGGTCCAGCCCTGGGGCACGATGGGATGGACCTGGTAGAGGGCGTCGTACTTGCCGGTCCGATCGTTGTACTCGCCGGTGAAGTCCTTGCGCACTTCTCCCTTGTCCGCGATCACCAACAGTCCCGCCCCCGGGTGTTTCGGGGCCTCGGCGACGCTGGCGAGCTCGACGTCATCGCCCAAAGGCAGCAGCTGAAATACCGACTGGGTGAGCACGCAGACGCTGCCTAGATAGACGGCCACCAGGCCCATGAAGGTCGGCCGCCCAGCCCCTGGGAGCAGGCCTCGGTACGAGAGGGTGAAGGGCACACCAAAAGCGCCGATGAACGCCATCGCCATGGCCAGCCCAAAGGAGACGGGGACGAGCACATGGGTCAGCCCATGAATGACGGCTAACCCCACGAAGCCGAGAAGGATCTGCACTGTGGGGTGAGTCGGTTTTTTGTCCGCCATGACTTTCTCCGATGCCAAGAACCGCGGGGCGTCCGGGAGCGGGTCCGGACGATCGTGGGTGACGGTAAAGGAGGATGCACGGGTCGCAGGACGATGGCAAGGCGGCCCCTACAAGGTAGACGAGCGAGGTAGCCAGGACAGCTTGTGCGACCTATCCTCAGCCGCCGCCCCATCGGTTCGTTCTCGGACGGATGGGATTGGGGGGGCAGGTCAATGATATGTCAACGCGCCACGGAGATGCCTGCGGGCCAACATGGTCGGGTCAACCTAGCCACTCTGCAAGACCGCGCTATCGATGGGGACCGGCGTTCGCGGGCGTGACCACCGCTCTCGCGCTCATGACCGGTCAGTGTGCCGTTTGGGCGTGTGACTGCATCTTCCCCGGTGGCCACTTCGTGGTCGAAAAGGGCGCCGAGCTACCCAGCAACGCCAAAGCTCTCCCTTATGTATTCAGTTACTGGCACGACTGCTCGAAAAGCGACGCCGGAGCCGCATTCGCTGGGTGCAAGTTCAAGGTCGAGCAGATCGACGGCAAGAGGGTCGTCCAAGTTCCCCACACGGTCCAAAGGGTAAGCGAACCGAAAGGGAAGTACACCGGTAGCACAGAAGTCGCACTCGTCACGGTCACCCCTTCTTTCATAACCGGCAAGCGCTACCGATTTAGCTCGACCAATGACGTGGTCGTAGTGCAGGTCGTCGATGCTGAGGTCACTTCGGTGACGACCACCATCGAGACAGCTGCGACCACTGGCCGACTTCAGATCGCCGCTCCAGGCTCCTGCTTTCGAGAGGTTGAAGCTACTCAGATTCGCTTGACGATGCAGCTCCCCGCACAAGCGAGGAAGTTCGCGGGCGCCATGATGTTCACGACCTTTGTTGATGGCGAGGTCTGGAGGCCGGAGAAAGACTTGTGCGAGCCTGTCGATATGGGCCGTAGTTGGCAAGGAGCGGGACGGGATCTGGTGTTCGGTACCTGCAGCGGCGGCCCGGGCGTGGATGGCAAGCGGCCCCATACGGTTCGGATCGACGCAACGCTGCCAGGAACGGATGTACGGGTCACAGGGTCGCCTGTGCGGATCGACCCCTTCTGTAAGCCCGAGCCGGTGCCTGCGCCGCCCACCCCCGCGCCAAGGGAGACGGGTTGTGGACAGTGCAGTTACACCCACGCCGGGCCGTCGCCATGGGCGCCTCTTTCACTCATGGCCCTAGCGCTGGCCTGCGCAGCAGCGCGACGACGCCGCTCCAGTCAGCAGTCCCAATGACCTGCGCGTCAAGGCGCTGCGCTGGGATGACATGGATGGACGACTGTGGATCATCGATCAGAGGCGAGTCGAGAGCCGTCACAACCGCGACTCATTGGCGCTCGAGCAATCCCCGTTCCAGTAGACGCACGTCGAGCAGGTCCTTGTCGCGCGCGGCGGCCTTCTTGTTGGCCGCACCAATACGTCGAAGTCGCCTGTGGCCCGGGGGACGCCGTGGGCGGCCATCGCATGGGCGCCCACGACCAGGTGATCTACCGCTGCGTCCGCGAACGCCGCCAGCAAGTCACGGAAATCGTCATTGAGGGCAGGGTAGTCCTTCATCGCGGTGGGCGGATGACCGTACCCGGCATGGTGCTTCGCGAATAGGCCGGGATAGGTTCACCGCTGAGCTTCCACGCACGGACGGCGAGCTCCCACCCGGCGGCGACGGTGGTCGTGGTGACCCTCGCTTGCTTTTGGTACAAGGTTCCGAGATCGTGAGCAGCCTGCCGTGGATCTGAACCTGAAGCGGCTCGCGCACCAGAAGCGTCTATGTCGTTCGTAACGTACAGTTGCCGGACCTGTGGAGCCGGCATCGACGTGCAGCCGGACAACCTGCTCACGATTTGCGAGTACTGCGGGGACATCCACCCGGCCAAGGACATTGGCGAGGTGCCGGTGCACATCGTGCCCTCCCGGTCGCGAGACGAGGTCATTGCAGCGGTCAACCAGCGCATGGCGCAAGACCGCGACATGCGGGGTGTGCGCTACGAGATCGGAAGTGCCGAGGGCGTTTACGTGCCCATCTACGTCAACCACGCCTACGTGCGTGGTCGGTGGGAGGGGTACAAGACGAGGCGACAGAACAAGACCACCATCAAAGAGCCGAGGAGCGGCGCCATCGATCAGCGTGGCGACTTCCCGGTCCCCGCCCGCAAGCACGCCCACGAGTTTGGTCTCGCCCAGCTCGGACGGGTCCTGTTCCGGTGCCAGCCCGTCCCCTTTCGCACCCTGGATTGGAAGTCGATCGCCTTGCCCGTGCTGGCCGTCGACATGGATGAGTCCGAAGCCGACGCGCTCTTGTCGGACAACCTCATCGACCTGATCGGCGAGCAAATCCGAGCCGCCCATTCGCTCGACGGCATCACCAGGTTCGAGGCAGACCGCTGGATCCAGAGCCGTTTCATCCTCCTCTATCCGCTCTGGACCGTGATCTACACCTACCGCGGGGGCAGCTACCGCGTCGCCGTAGAGGGCGGCACCCCCTCGGTGCTGGCTGCCATGGAACCGGTCTTCCTCAGCCAGCGGATCGGTCGCTTCCTGGCGACCATCGGGCTGACCGTGACCGCCGGCCTCATCTGGTACGGGTCGTGGTGGGTGTTGTTCGTGGCGGCTCACGATAGCGACGAGATGGGCAAGCTGTTCATCGGCGTCATCGTCGCCATCCTCGCCGCCATGACGGGAGCCTGGCACATGGCGGGTAAGATGGTGGCCAGCGTGAACGTCGAGGGCATCGCCGACGCCCAGATGGACGGGTTGAAGGGCCAGACGGCCAAGTTGAAGGCGCTCTGGAGGCGGCTGAAGTGAGGTGTGCCTGCGGACAAGCGCTGCCGCCTGGCGCAGTCGTGCTGTGCTCCGCTTGTGGTCGCCAGAATCTGACCTGTTCCAACTGCGGTGCTCAGGTCGCTACGGCTCCCGATGCCGTGGTGGTGTCGTGCCTGTACTGCAACACCTCGCTGCAGCACGTCGACCTGGGCCAAGGCACGCCCTACTTCACGGTCAACTGCGCGGATCACGAGGCTGGCACTCGGCTGCTGACCTTCCTACTCAACCGCTTCGGCATCCCGGGAGACTTCCAGCGGCGGTTCCGGATCGTCGAGCAGCGCCTGGTCTACGTGCCCGTGCACCTGTTCTGCGTCACGGCATGGCTGAGCCAATGGATCTCGGAGACCGACTTCAAGTCCGTCATCGCCGCGCGGAAGGTTCCGTATCGCAAAGAGCTCGACGGCTACCGCTTTGCCATGCGTGCCAAGATCTACACCGATCCGCAGAAGATCCGCGGCGCCGTCTACGAGATCGACGTCAGCCAAACCGACGCCCATGGGGAAGCAGAGCGCTTCGGTCGCGAGCTGATGGCGCGGGACAAGGCGCGGTTCGACGAGATCCCAACTACCGAGACGATTCAGTGTGACCACCAGGGCATGGTCTACTACCCGCTCTACGAGATCCGCTACGAGTACGGTTCGAAGAGCTTCGAGTCGGTGGTCGATGCCTCCAACGGCGTGGTCTGCCACGCGGACCACCCCATGAGTCTGAAGACCCGGGCTGTGGTGAAGGTTGCGGGGCTCACCTACCTCGCCCTGGGGCTGGTCGCGGCTTTGGGCCTCGCGC
>JAUVCD010000844.1 GCA_030590865.1 Myxococcales bacterium
TGGAGTCCAGCGTCCTCCGGTTGACGTACAACGATCAGACCGTCCAGCGCCCCAGAGTTCTGTCGGGGCATGGTCACGAAAGGTGGGATCGGAAACGCAGAGGGCGGCGCTTGGTGTCACCGGGCAGGGTCAGCTTCAATCGGTTGACGACCTCGAATAGTCGCTGAAAGGCGCGTTGCTCGTTGGGTGTTCCGGCGGGCATCAGGGTCACCGTGATCGATCGCCCGTTGACGCGGACATCTCCCGGCGCAGCGAACAAGTTGGCCAGCGCCTTCTTGGCCTCTCGCGGCCGCCGAAGATGCGGCTGCAACACAGCCGCCAGTTCGCTCTCGGCGTTGGCCGAGGCGATCCGGATCGTATCGAGCAGGGTCTTGTACTGGCCGGGGTGGTAGACCAGCTTGCCCTTGAGCTCTGTCTCGTTCAGCGGAGCGTGCTTGGGCACGTTGGGACGGTGGGCCTCGAGTTGTTTCTGCAGATCCAGCGACTCGTCGAGGTCACGCTGGACCTTGGTACGCTTGGGATCGTCTGCCTCGAGGCGAGCCAGCTTGCGGCGGGCCTCGCCTTCCCGCTGCCGCGCGAGGCGCAGCGCGTGGTCTAGCCGCCGACGCGCCGGGTTCGGGATGATCGTCTCGGGCGGATATGGCATCACCTCGCGGCGGTCGAGCTGGTTGATTCCCCAGCGCTCGTTGCCGTGCTTGAATGCGTTCTCCTGCACCCAGCGGCCCAGCATCACCTCGATCAGTCGCTCCTTCGGCTCATCGGAAACCGCCAGCAGATTCACCTGATGGCCGTCGGGCATCTTCAGCGCGATCCGTCGCACTCGGCCCCGCCCCTTGCGGAGGTTCTTTTGGCGGCTCTCGTGAACGCCGATCACCTCGGGCTTGTTGGTCCTGCCCTTGTGGACGAGCAGCTGCTCGTCGAACGCCGACGGACTGAGCAGCGGATAGGGTCGCCGCTCGTAGGTGACAAACTCGATGTTGGACTGTCGCAGGCGCATCATCTGCTCGGGGAAGGCCCCAGCCCGATCGAAGGCCACCAGGATCCGCTGTTGCGGTCCCAGACCGGCTGCCAGGATCGAGGTTGCCGGGTCCAACCATGCGGTCAGTGAATCGTTCGACGGGACATCGAACCGGTAGACGGGACGGCCATCCTCGTCGTGGACATAGTAGTCGGTGGCACCCGGACGCACCCGCTTGTCCTGCATCCTCCAACCCTTGCGCACCGTGTGCTTGCCGGTGTAGGGGCGCATGTGGTTGTCGATGTAGAAGACGGCGGCGACCTGATGTCCCATCCGCGACCGCTCCAGGTACACCTGCGTCATCGACAACTGCACCCAGAATGCGTCGGTTTGCTCGAGGTACTGCTTTAACACCCGGCGCGTCCAACTATGCGACGGCACGGACTTGGCTCGCAGAAGCACACCACTGCTCGGCGTCTGCAGTCGACGAACGCCTTCCACACATCGTTGCCCGAGGCCCAGAGCCAGGACCACTGCATCGATGGCCATCCGCAGGCGTTGAAGCAGGCGCCTGCCACCCTTGCATCGAGAAAGAATCGTCTGATGAAGGCCTATGGCGGCGACCGTCGCGACGAGCAACCACCCGCCAAGATGCTGGACGTTTCGCCCCCCGCGAGGGTTGCATCCATCGACGACTGCGCCGGATTCCATGTCCGGTGTGGTCGCGGCAACAGGGGCTTCGACGACGGGGGCTTCGGTTGCGGGGGCTTCGACGACGGGGGCTTCAGCTGCGGGGGCTTCGACGACGGTCCGACCCGGCGATGGCTCCGCGGTGTCGAAGGCCAGAAAATCGTCACCGTCGACAAGAGCTAGCTGGTCCGCAGGCACTTCCCTGTGCCGCGCCAGCCATGCTTGATGCACTCGGCACACCGTCCTGTAGCTCACCCCCGCTTGCTCGCCTCGCTCGGCGAAGGCTTCGACCACATTGCTGCCGGACTTGAACAGCCGGTGCAGATGTCTGCGAACCGCCGGAGTGACAATACCCTTGCGACCTCGTCTCTCCTGCAAACGCTTGCGGAATGCACCCAGGCCCTGCCTGTCCACATCCCTGCGGATCCGGCGCAGTCGCTCGGCGCCGATGCCGAAGGCCTGGGCCAGCTTCCCCTTCTTGATCTGGCGGTCCTGAGCGAGCCCGGTCAGCACCACGTCGCGGAGGATCTTGTCCCGTGGTGCGTACGTGGCGATCAGCGTGTTGCCGACGAAGACCTCGACAACGTCAGGCTGGTACGCAACGCAACCGAGCGCTGAGAACCACCGAACGCTCTTGGACCGAGGTGCCACAGCGGGGATGATGACCTGACGAGCGGTGGCTGTCTTCATGCATGGTCAACCCCCAGTGAGTCCAACAAATTCCCACCTTTTTTTTGGCTGCACATTTCCCTCAGAACACTCGCTCTGACCGGCTCTGCCGGGGTTCGACAGAACTCTGGTGCGCTAGCTCCCTCGCGCTCTTGCCACCCTCGAACCTCCTCAACAACGCGTCCGGTGGAGTGGAAGCGGTAGCGGTTCCCGCTGACGTTGTTCGAACAGAACGTGCATCGACCAGGGCATCCGCGACTCGTGATGATCGGCGGGAGGATTGTCCTTCCGTGCTCGACATAACGGTCTCGCTCGCAGAGGTCGAGGACATCCAAGGGACTCGGCAAGGTGTCCAGATCTTCTGGGAACGCGCGCCGAGGGCTGGTTCGCAGCAATCCAGCATCATCCAACCAGGCCAAGCCAGCCACATCAAACAGATTGCCACGCGATCGAAGCCCCCGGACCAAGTCCACCAGGGTCTCCTCGCCTTCACCCAGGACTACAACGTCAAAGCCGTGCTCAAGCGCCTCGGCGGGCTCGGCGGTGGCATGAGGTCCGCCAGCCACGACACAAAGGCCGGCCCTGTCTCCAAGCGACGCGAGCAGGTCGTAGCCATATAGCGCTGTCTCCGTATACAACGTCAAGCCGAGGACTTCGGGTTGCTGTTCGTCGATGGCCGCGACCAGCGTATCAATACCGCTTGGACCATAGAGACTCGCCAGATCGAGCAGGCGCACCTCTATCCCGGCCTTACGGAGAGAGGAGGCAAGGTATAGCTGCCCCAGGTTTGGATTGAAGCTGCGCACTGGTGATGGAACGGTCGCTAGCAGCACACTCATGAGCCGAGAATACCACCGCGTGCAGGACGAATGAGCGCGGTTTGCGCGCGAGCTGGTTGATTGTGTAGCCCGTCAGCGCAAGGGCCAGCGCCAGCGGACGCTGCCCAGCAACAACCGGCGGGACTAGGTCCGGTCCACGGGCGTGTCGTCCGCGCCGTCCAGGGTGGAGAGGTTGTCCACCGAGCTGAAGCCGATCACCACCTCCAAGCCGTGTCCCAGCGCGCGCCTCAACTCCACGCTGGCCAGGAGCATCAGGTCGCGCCGCTCCTCCTGCCAGATCACTGCGTTGTCGGACTCGAT
>JAUVCD010000141.1 GCA_030590865.1 Myxococcales bacterium
ACCTCGGCGCCGGCGTGGATATTGGCCCGCAGATCGCCGCGCTTCGGCCGTCGGAGGATTGCGCCGAGGGGCTCCCCGTCGAGCAGCAGGACTCGCTTGTCGCCTTCACTGATCGCCGGGATGAACTTCTGAACCACCGCCAGCCGCGCCCCTTCGCGGGTCAGCAAATCTACGATGCTAGGCATGTTCGAATCGCTGGTCCGTACCCCGAGCACGCCGAAACCGCCGGCTCCGTCCAGCGGCTTGATCACCGCCCGGCCACCGACCTCTTCGACAAAGTCGTGGATCGCCCGGCGATCACTCGACACCAGCGTTGGCGGCATCCCGCGCGCAAAGCGGAGGGTGTCGAGCTTCTCGTTGGCGTCCCGCAGGCCCCGCGGATCGTTCACCATTAGCGTCTTGCCGCGCAGCAGCTCGAGCAAGAGGGTAGCGTGGGCGTAGGGCTGATCGAACGGCGGGTCCTTGCGGATGAAGACGGCGTCGACCTCGGTGAGATCAAGCCGCTCGGCGGCGCCTTCGAGCTGCAACCCGCTGGTCGTCACCTCCACCTGGCGCGCGACCGCGGTCACCGTGCCTGCGACATATTCGACCTGGTGGATGAGACAATGCAGGCACTGGTGACCAAGCCTGCTGGCGGCCTCGATGAAGCCGAAGGACGTATCTTTGTCCGGGCTGATCCGGTCGAGACTGTCCATCACGAAGACGAAACGCATCGAGCATGGATAACCAGCCAGGCCGGCGTGAGCAAGGCGATCGAGCAGCGGCTCAGGCTCAGGGGCAGTCGCCGGACCCGCTCACTTCGTCGGATCGCCTGAACAGAGCCACTGGTCGCAGCTACATTCCTGCAGGCGGTGACCCCGCTCGGTGCAGGCGTCCTGGAAGGCAGCGCTGGCCGGTGGCGGGGCGCAGTCAGGCACCGCTTGGCACGGCTTCACCTGGCCGGTGGCATCGTAGAACTTGCGCTCGACCCGTCCGCTGCAGAGCGCCGCGCAGGCGCACCGTTGGACCCGATAGCCGGCGAGGCGGCATGAGTCGGTGAACTGGGTATCCGGAGCGATGGGAGGACAATCCTGCCTGGGCGGCATACAGGCACGCTCAGCGCCCTGGGCGTCATAGAACGCCATGCCAGCGACCTTGGCCTTGGCGGATGGCTCGGGCAGCGGTGCGGGAGCCGGCTGTGCTGGGGCTGACGGGGATGGTGTCGCGGCGGTGCCGCAGGCTGCAACCAGGGGGACGACGAGCAGCGCGCAACAGCGTGCGTTCAGGAGCATGAGCTACCTGTCGGCGGGATGCCGAGAAGCGTCAAGGGAGGGATGGCTTACCGACGGCCTGGATCAAGAGTCCGAGGGGGCATCCAGGTACATCACGATGCAGTGTCCTCCTTCACACCAGGGCTCGGCGCCCATCGGATAGACTGGCGCGCAACCGGGACACCCGGTGTCGGGCTCGCAGACCAGCGCTTGGAGCTGCGGCTCGAAGGCGATGGGAATGGCGGTCAGCATGCCGCCGTCGTAGCCGCATTCGCAGCACTCCAGGCCCAAGCGTAGCTTGCAGTCCGACGAGACCACACAGCCGCCTAGCGGGTCGCTGGTAATGTCGGCACCCTTGCAAACTCCAGCGTCGCAATAGGCGAACAGGTTTGGGTTCGGCTGGACGGGGCAATCTGGGCAGGCCACCGGATCGGCGCAGACGTCATCGAAGTGGGCGGCCACATCGTCTTGGTGCAACGCCACCATGTCAGCGAGGGTCGGCATGCCGCAGACGCCGCAGCAGGTCTCGGAGGCCAGCCTGCATTCACTGGACTGGTCGCAGGCCGTCTGGGTCCCACTGCTGCTCGACGAGCTGCTGGTGCTGCCGCTGGATGACGAGCTGCTCGAGCTGCCCCCGGCTCCGCCGGTGCCGTCGTCGGCGAACAATGCGTTGCCGCCGCAAGCTACCAACAGGCCTAGCAATCCGCTGATCGGGACGAGGGAACGCATAACCATGATAGATCCTCCTGAAGCTGTCCTGACAAGCAACACTGGTGCCACTCGCGGTGCAACGGCCAAGTGCTTGACTCTCAACGCCGCCGATTGCCGGACAAGCAGGCACCTAGGGCGCGCTTGCCCGTCGATGGGCACAGAGTGGCACAACTGGGGTTGCTGATGCCGAGGTCGCTGATGATGGTGTCACGGGACAGTTGCGCTCTGCCCGCAGGCTGCCCATTCTAGGCGGATGCTCCGAGCTCTGCGGCAACGAGACCAGGCCCTGGGGTGGCTGTGTGTGCTGGTCGCTGCGGTGTTGCTGGCTTGTGTGCCCCCTCCTTCAACGCCCAGGCTCCCGACCCAGGAGACCTCGCCGCCGGTCCGCCCAACGTCGTCAGCCTCTGCGGTGCCGTCAGCCACGAGCTTGCCAGCGACCGTGCCCGCTGCGCATCGCTTCGCAGTGGCTGCAGAGAGTCCCAGTGCGGCCGCCACGGCCATGCAGGTCCTGGAACGTGGCGGCAGCGCCGTGGATGCTGCGATCGCGGGGATGCTCGTCGCGGGGGTCGCGCAGCCTGTGTCCAGTGGCCTCGGCGGCGGTGGGTTCGCGTTGTGTTGGAGCGCCAAGCACCAGCGGGTCTCATTCCTAGATTTTCGTGAGACCGCGCCTGGCGGGATCCGGCCCAAGCACTATGAGGCGCGTCCCTTGGCGGATCGGTCCCGGGGCAAGTGGGTGGGCGTGCCCGGCGAAGTGGCGGGGATCGAGGCCTTGCATCACCGTTGGGGTGTGTTGCCCCTCGGCGAGCTGTTTCGGCCAGCCGCAGAGCTTGCCCGGCAGGGGTTTGCCGTCAGTCGTCACATGCACCGCACGCTCCGTTGGAAACGGTCGTGGGTGGAGCGGTCGCCGGTCTATGCGGCCATCTTTGCGCCTTTGGGCAAGCTCTCGGCCCATGGCGACCAAGCAACCAATCCAGCGCTAGCCAAGACCCTCGAGCGCCTGGCCAGTGAGGGACCGCGGGCTTTTTACGATGGCGCGATCGGCCGCGATGTGGTTGCCACCGCCCGGGCGGCCGGCAGTCGGATCGTGCTCCGTGACTTGAAGGATTATCAGGTGCTGGAGCGCGCTCCGCTGGTCGTTAGCTGGGGCGAGCACCAGATCTATACTGCGCCGCCGCCCTCAGCTGGAGGCCTGATGGTCGCCGAGACGCTCACCATGCACGGCCAGGACGAGCTGACGGCTACCGGTTACGGCTCCGGGGCCTATCTTCATCTGCTGGCAGAGACCTTCCGCGGTGCCGTGGCCGATCGCATTCGTGCCATCGGCGATCCGGCGTTCATCAAGGCAGATGTCGCCGCCCTGACCTCGCCGGAGCGCATGCGGGCTCGTCGCGCCAAGATTTCGCTCGATGCAACCCGTTCTGCCGAGTCCTTTGGGTTGAACGAATCTGGCACCAGTCAGATCGTCACGGTCGACGAGGCGGGCAACGTGGCGGTGGTGACCAGCTCGGTCAACAGCATGTTCGGTGCCCGGCTCGTCACCGGTGGTGGCTTCGTGCTCAACGACCAACTGGCCGCCTTCACCTCCAAGCGGCTCGAGCAGCAATATCGGGCAGGGCGACAGCCCAATGCAGCGCGGGCAGGAGCGCGGCCCGTGTCCAGCATGGCGCCTACCATCGTGGTTCGTTCTGCCTCTCCGGTGCTGGCCTTGGGCGGCTCAGGGGGGACCCGGATCCCAGCGAGCGTGACCCAGGCGTTGCTGGCGCGCCTCGCCTTCGGTCGCACGGCCCAGCAATGCGTCTCGGACTTGCGAATTCAGGCGCCTGCTGCCGGGGGCCTGCGCATCGAAGCTGAAGCCGATGCGGCTCTGCTGGCCGATTTGCGGAGACGGGGCGAGGTGATCGAGAACCGGCTCCCGGACTACAGCGCTGTTCAGCTCGTCACCATTGGCGCTCGGGACGGTGCGCGGCTGCTCGAGGCAGCCTCTGATCCTCGCAAGGGCGGCGTCGCCGTCGTTCATTGAGCACCTGGCAGATCCGTTGCGGGCTATTGAAGGGTCCGGCCTGGTCGCAATCCCACTTGTCCCTGCGCGGGTCGCTGACGATGAGGTAGGCTCTCGGTCCCCATGGCGAACGAGCCAGTCATCTCCCGACGGTCGAAGCGCGCTTCTCGGCAGGCCCGTCGCCGCGCTCGCCGCGCCGCGGCGAAGAGCCGTGCTCAAGCGCGACGGGACCTTCGTAAAGAGCGGCGCCAGCTCCGGGCCCAGAAGCGTCGCACGCTGTGGCAAGACGCCCGTAATCTGCCGAACCTACTCACCTTCCTGCGCATCCTGATGATCCCCGGGGTGCTCGTCCTGCTGGAGCGCGGCGGTCCCAAGCACTGCTTCTGGGCGGCGGTGGTCTATTCGGCGGCGGCGATTACCGACGTGCTCGACGGTTGGCTGGCCCGCCGGCAGGGTTTGGTGAGCGTCCTCGGTAAGTTCCTCGATCCGCTGGCCGACAAGCTCATCGTGGCCGCGGTGCTGGTGTGGATGGTGCCGATGGGGCGTATTCCTGCGTGGATCGTGGTGGTGTTGCTTTCCCGTGAGATCACGATCACCGCTCTGCGGAGCGTGGCGTCGTCCGAGGGGCTCATCATTTCGGCGGGCGCAGGCGGCAAGCTCAAGACCGCGCTTCAGATGGTCGGGATCATCGCGCTGATCGCCGGCTACCCTTACAACTTCGATTTGTGGGTCTACGACTTCGGCCGGATCGACTTCGTTCACGTTGGGCGGATGCTGATCTATTTGTCCATCGTGTTTTCCATCACCAGCGCCGCCTCTTACATGCAGCTCTTCGTTGAGGCCATCGAGGCCAAAGACAAGCGCAGCTCAGCGGTCAGCTTGTAGCTCATTGGCGGCCCGAAAGGCGCTGCGGTCTCGCGCGCCCCTGGCGGGGCGAAGGGCGCGCGAGCCCTTCGCGAGCGCCTTCTGTTGGCCGACTAGCCTTTTCTTTCTCGGGGTTTTTAAAAAAACCCCGCCCCATCGCCTTTGGCGACGGGGCCCCACCCCATAATCGCTTCGCGAAGAAACAGGGGTTTCGGGCCGCCAACTAGCTCATGCCTCCAGGGGTGCTCAGGGTCGCGGCGGGGACGGTGTTCTGCTAGATGCGTGGCGTGATGATCAATTCGCGAGTTGCCCCGTCGCTCGTTGTGCTCGCCCTGTCGGTGTCTGCGCTTTTCGCGCTGCCCGGTTGTCCTCGTCAGAGCGAGGGCGAGCGGTGCGATTTGGCGAATGGCAAAGACGGCGACGAGTCGGATTGCGATGACGGCCTGGTGTGTACCTCCAGCCAGGAGCTCGGGACCTCGTCGGACATCTGTTGCCCTGCTGACCTGGGGGCGGCGACCCACCCAGCATGTATTCCTGATACCGGCGGACCGACCGGCGGCGGTGGCTCGACCAGCACCTCGGGTACCGGCGGCGCGGGCGGCACTGGGGCGGCAGGCGGTTCAGGCGGTGTCGGCGGCGCTGGCGGCAGCACCGGCGGTAGCGGCGGCAGCGGCGGCAGCGGCGGCAGCGGCGGCAGCGGCGGCAGCGGCGGCAGCGGCGGCAGCGGCGGCAGCGGTGGCTGAGCCTAGCTGAGCTCGACAGCTGGGTTCACCGTCTTACGACTAGGGTCACTGGCCCGTCTTGGGTCCTAGCCCCAAGGCAGTGCGGTCGATCTGGAGCGAGGCCATCGATTGGCGCAGCTCATCGGCCATCTGTTTTTCGCTGCGCCGCGGGGCTTTGTGCTTTGGCGGAGCGACGCTGCCATACTCTTTGAGCCGTGGCCAAAGCAGCTGGCGCACGGCGCTGGGCAACACATTCTCGAGGTACTCGTAGGAGGTGCCCCGGAGGTTGGTGTCGTCGCTCCGTAGGGCGCTGAGCGACAGCTCCAGGGGCTCTCGCTCCAAGGCCAGGCCCAGAATGACGAACACGTGGGTGAGCTTGTCCTGAGGCTCCCGCTCGAGCGCCCGGATGGCCGCCTCGAAAGCTTGTCGTTTGGGCGGCTCGAGCGTCGGCTGAGCTGCCGTCAGATCGCGCAACGCGAAGGCACAACGCTCTCGAACGATGGCCAAGTCCGAGTCCAGCCCTGCGAAGAGGCCGCGGGCTGCCCGCTCGTTCTGGCATGACTCGATGATGTCCGGCAGTCGTCGTCGCACCGGCGCTGGCTGCTGATCGTCGAGCATGGCGTCTATCAGCTGGCCCGTCACCTTGCGGGCTGCCTGCTTGAGCGCCCGGCGTGCCGCTCGGGCGAGGGAAGCGTCGGCCAACAGCGGAATGATGTGGCCGACAAGGTGGCGGTCGACCGGTGGCCGCAACACCGCAGTGGCACGGTCTAGGTCACCGGAGAGCAACTCGCCGATCTGCGCCAGGAGCGCCTCGGTCGTTGGGCGGTCGGGCACCGCTGCTGCCGAATCCTCTTGGACTGCATCAGGTGGGCTGCTGCCGCTCATGAGCGTCGCCCGGCCGCCTTGCTCCTGGCGCAACACATCGATTTGCGCCAGCAGCTGCTCCCGGTCGATGGCCATGGTGGTATCGGCCAGCGTCTTGCGCGTCGTCGCGTCGACGATGTCGCTGTCACTCAGCTTCACCCGGCCCAGACGCAGGCTTTCGGCGAGCTCGGCGATGTAGCCGCGGTGCAGCCGCAAGGCTGTGACGAGCGCCAGCGCTGCGGCAACCACCGCCACCAGCACCGCCGTCCGGGTTGCCGTAGCCGGTGACAGAGCCAAGGCAAGCATCACCGCTCCGCTGGCCAAGGCTCCGCCCAGGCGATCGAAACCGACATCGATCACCGTCTTGGTAGGCCGTTTGCGCTCTGGCGACAGGGGCGTGAAGAGCAGCTCATAGCCCGACCGGTAGAGCGAGTTGGACAGCACCGACTCGATCCCCCGAACGACGACCAGGGTCCACAGCCGGGTCATGGCGGCGCCCAGCACGCCGCCGATCAGGACCATGGCAGGGAGTAAGGCGATGGTGCCGCCGATCCCGAAGCGGGCTAGGGCCCGTTTGTTCAAGGTACTCTGGGCGATCAGCGTGATGAGGCTGGTCGCCGTGTAGAAGATGGCGAAGAACGACATCAACGACTCGCGACTGTCGTAGGCCTCGTCTGCCGCTGCCTTGAGCGCATAGTCGAGTACCCCGGACATCACGGCGGTGAGGGCCACCAGCACGCCCAGTAGCTTGAGGTATGGTGTCTCGCTGAGAAACCGTAGACCTGCGCCGGCGCCCCCTTCGGCCTGGGCCTCATGCTTGGGTCCACCCCGGCCGGTGAGGAAGACCGCGAGGGCGCCGCAGAGGTTCATCCCGGCCAGCACCAGCAGCATGGTACGGGCGTCGAACAAGGCAGCAACTCGCTCGGCGGTCACCCCACCGATCAACCCGCCAGCGGTGGCGCCCAAAGTGATTCGCCCGAAGACCTTTTTGGCCGTGTGGGGGTCGAACCGCTCACTCACCAGCGACCAGAAGCCGCTCACCAGCAGCGACCCCAGCACCGCCACGTGGAGGTAGACGATTGCCGCGGCGACCTTGGGAGCGCTGGGCAGCAACAGGTACTCGCCGCCATAGGCGAACCCACTGATCACGAAGAGGGCTGGGACCAGACTTTGGGGGCCCAGCCGACTCATCGCCTGAGACACCACCAACACGGTCAGCGCCGACAGGACCGCGGCGGCCAGCATCGCCTTGGGCAGCTCGGAGGCTGAGAACACGTCGAGGAAGACCGCATCACGGGTGGCTTTGCTGCCCACCTGACCGGCAATCATGATCGCGGCGGCGATGGTGCCCACGATCGTGGCGGAACGCGCTTCCCCCGATTGATCTGCCACGGCTCTCTATATACCTTCTAAGTGTATAAAATCAAAAGCTTTGAGTGCCCACACCCTCGTCCTCGATGGGCAAGATGAAAAAGCAGTTGTTTCAATAATTAGTCTGACTAATATATCAGACTAATTATGGTGAGCCCCACAGGTGAAGTCAGACGCGTCGCTGACGCGGTATTGCGCCGCATCATCGACGGTGCCTATCCCGCTGGGTTACGGCTGCCGGCGGAAGCCGCTCTGGCCGAGCAGCTCGCTTGCGGGAGGAGCACGGTGCGCGAGGCGTTGCGGTACCTGGCTGGTCTGGGCCTGGTTCGCAGTCGTCGCGGCTCAGGCGCCATGGTGCTCGACTTTCGCCGTGAGGGCACGCCGGCGTTGCTCCCAACCTACCTACGCACCGGGAAGTTCGACGCCCCCCCGGCCCGCATTGCCCGCGAGATGTTGCGGCTTCGCGCGCTGATGGCGACCGAGGCTGTGCGACTGGCGGCACTCTACGCCACCCCCGAAACCCTGCAGCAGGCGCGGACCCACCTGTCCGACGCGCCAGCGCTGGAGAACGATCCGGCCGCCCACGCCCTGAACGAGCTGGAGCTCTATCGTGCCCTGGTCATGGCCAGCGGAATGTGGCCCGCCACCTGGATGGTCAATGCCTTCTGGGCTCCGCTGGGTGAGGTCAACAGGATGTTCGCGCCAGCGATGGGGCCTGTGAACCCGGACTTTCAGAGCACCATGACCCGTCTGCTCGATCTGATTGCTCAGCGCGATCAGAGTGGGGCGGTACAGCTCGCCGGTCGCTGGTTCGAGACTGTGGACGCTAGGTTGGTGCAGGTCATCGAGTTGGTGCTCGGGACCAAGGCCGACCAAACCGAGCCGGAGGGCACAGACTGAGGAGCCCAATGATCATGACCCATCACTACTCGACAGCGCGGCTCGGGTCGCGACCCCAGGCTTTGATCACCGCCGTGGCTGACGCGTTTTTTCCTCCTGCGGGCCCCATTCCGCTGTCAGGATCCGACGCCGGCATTCTGGGTTACTTTGAGCGTTACCTGGATCGTACCGAGCCACTGCAGCGAACGATGATTCGCCTCTTGGTTGCCTTCATCGAGCTCGGGCCACTCGCCTTCGGGCCCCGCCGTGTTCCTTTCACGCGGCTCACCCAAGAGGAACGGATCCGCTCGCTGGAAGGTATGTTCGCCAGCCGCATCTACTTCCGTCGGGTGGCCTTCACCTCGATACGCGCCCTGATGACCATGGCCTATCTCGCCAACGAAGAGGTGGCCCGTGCCACGGGCATGGTCGCCGACCTCAATCCCTTCGATCTGAGGGAGGTCTCCTGACATGACCACCGCAGCGCTGACGATGCTCCCCAATGCGCCCGACCCCCACGCGGGAGTGCTCGAGATCTCCGACTACCAGGGGAACCTACGACTCGATTGTGAGGTGCTGGTTGTGGGATCGGGCCCCGGCGGCGCCATCGTCGCCAAAGAGCTCGCAGAGGCGGGACGAGACGTGGTGCTGTTGGAGGAGGGGCCGCCGCTGGGCAAAGCAGACTTCGTTCAGGAGGCAGGCGAGTCGATGCAGCGCACGCTGCGCGAAGGGGGGACCCGGGCGGCCCGTGGCAACCCGATTACGCCGACCATGCAAGCTATCGCGCTAGGTGGCGGTTCGCTCATCAACTCGGCCATCTGTGCCCGTCCGCCAGCGTGGATCTTCGACAAGTGGCAGCGGCGTACCGGCATCGAAGGCATCACCCGCGAGGTGCTCGACCCTCATTTCGATCGGGTCGAAGCCTGTTTGGGCGTCGCGCCTACGCCCGTCGAGGTGCAGGGCGAGCGGAATCACCGCTTCAAGCTGGGCTGCGAGGCCCTGGGCATGTCCTGTGAGCCCACGTGGCGCAACGTGCAGAACTGTCGCGGCTCGGCGGAGTGCTTCACCGGGTGTCGCAATGGCGCCAAGAAGTCGACGGATGTGACCTATGTTGCGGCGGCGATCCGGGCTGGCGCGCGGGTCTACACCAGTGTGAGGGTCGAGCGCGTCTTGGCTTCGGGCCGACGGGTCACGGGTATTCGCGGCCGGATCGTCGAGCCCTTCACCTGGACCCCTCGGGGCAAGGTCAGGGTGGACGCCAAGCTGGTGGTGCTCGCTGCTGGCTGCGTGGGCACCCCACTCATTCTCTTGAAGAGCGGCATCGCTAATTCAAGCGGCTGGGTTGGTCGTGATCTCCGCTTCCACCCAGGGCTCGCCGTCATGGCCATGTTCCCCGAGCCCATCGAGCCGTGGAAAGGCGCGACCCAGGGCTATCACTCAGTCGACTATTTGAAAGAAGGGTTGAAGTTCGAGGTCCTGTGGTCTCCTCCCTCGGTGCTTGCCACCCGCCTGCCTGGTTGTGGGCATGCCTATCAAGAGCACCTCTTGCGCTACGACCACATGGCACCCTTCGATGTGATCTGCGCCGCTGACGACTCGTCGGGATCGGTCCGTCTCAGGCGGGGCAGCCACCATCCCGACCTGCGTTGGGACTTCGCCCAGACCGACTTCGAGATCATGCAGAAGGGTCTAGGGATTCTGTCCGACATTTGCTGGGCCGCCGGCGCGGAAGCTATCCTCCCTGGCCTGAACGGCATCCCCGAGGTGCTCCGCAGCCAGGACGAAGCGGAGCTCATTCGCACCCGACCGCTGGAGCCCAAGGACACCATTACGGCCTCAAACCACGCGTTTTGTACGACTCGCATGGCCAAGGACCCCGCCGATGGTGTGGTGGATGAGCACGGGCGTTGCCACGATGTGGACAACTTGTTCATCGCCGACACCGGTATCTTCGCCGCTAGCTCGGGTGTGAATCCCATGTTGCTGTGCATGGCCCTGGCCGATCGCATTGCGCTGGGGATCGCCGACCGGTGGTGACCTGTCGACTCAAGGGCTGGCCTGGCGAACTGGCGCCCTGTTCGAAGGCTGACCGCTCGCTCAGCGGCGCGCTCTGAAGCGCACCCGGCGTGAGCCGGCTCGCAAAATGATGTCGTCACCCTCTGCGTCGAGGAAGGGCTCGAGCTGGATCATCGCGTGACGTCCAAAGCGCGCTTCGTCATCGTCCAGTACGCGGCAGTAGACCTGGCCCAGCTCGTCCTGGGTCAGGCTGTCTAGATCCAGCGGCACCTGCTCGCCGGTGTTGAGCTCGAGCTCGAAACCCGACTCGGCCGGCTGGTGAATGACACGCAGCGCGAAGTAGGCGGTGTCTTCCACCTCGAAGTAGACGTGCTCCTCCAGCGCGCTCCCCTGGTCGCCGGTGCCGATGGTGTTGTGGAGATAGAAGGCGCCGTTGTCGTCCTTGCGGATCTGTTGGTGGAAGAACCGCGTCACCCCTGGGTGGGTGGCCCGCTCGCCCTCGTGGACCCAGCTGCCGTCGGCCTTCAGTACCAGGCCGCTTTGCTCCTTGGGGACGATTCGCGCCACAGCGGCAGGCCTTCTCGTGAGCTGCGGCGCTAGTCGCAGGTGCCGGCAGTGCAGGTGCTGACGCAATCTGCATTGCTCACGCAACCGATGCCCGCCGTGCAGGTTGCGCCGGTGCCCGCTCCCGAGCAGGTCAGGTTGCAGGTGCCACAAGCATTGACGTTGTTGTCGTCACAGGTCTCGGTCTCAAAACACACTGCGGCATCACCACAGGTCGAACCGCTGCCCGCGCCGGTGCAGCCGGCGTTGCAGGTGCCGCAGGCGTCCTGAAAGCCGTCGTCACAAGCCTCCGTCTCCAGACACTGGAACCCGTCCCCACAGGTTTGGCCGGCGCCCACAGCGGTGCAGGTCGCGTTGCAGGTACCGCAGGCATCAGTGTAGCCGTCGTCACAGGCTTCCGTCGCCTGTTGGGTGCCATCGCCGCAGACGGCACAATCACCGGCTCCATCGCAGGTGTCGGGAGCGCACTCGGGCAGCGGATCGGTGCCCACCGTCACGAAATCGCAGGTCCCATCATTGGCTTGGGGCGTGTCGACGGCGAGGCAGGACTCGCAGGTTCCAGCACAGGCGACGTCGCAGCAGATCAAGTCGCTGCAGAATGTGCTGAGGCACTCGCCGCCATCACTGCAGGCGGCGGCGATGGCCTTTTGTGGACTGCAGACACCATTGTCGCACCAGGTGTCTGTCATTCCGGCGCAATCAGGATTGCCCGTGCAGGCTGCGCAGAGGCCTGCGGGGCCGCCGCCACCGGATCCGGCGTTGGTGTCGCAGAAGCCGCTGACGCAATCGTCACCGACGTTGCAGCCGTCGCCGTTCGGGCAGTCAGGACAGGTGCCGCCGCCGCAGTCAATGCCCGTTTCGTCGCCGCTGATGATGTTGTCATCGCAGCTCGCGGGCACACATGCGTTCAGAACGCACTGGCCGCCACCGGGGCAGTCGACGCTCGTGATGCACTCGACGCAATGGCCCTGGCCGTCGCAGATATTAGCGGCTGAGTTGTTTGGATCGGTGCAGGCTGTGCCGCTGGGCATCACTCCTGGGATGCACTGGCCGTTCAGGCAGTCAGGCTGGGTGCACGGGTTGTCGTCCGTGTCAGGGCAGTCGAGCGGTCCGTTGCAGGTGTGGCCACCGGTGCCCGTGCCGCCGCCGCCGGTGGCGCCGGTGCCGTTGCTGGTCGACGACGAGGTGGTCGAGCCGCCTGGACCGTCGAAGCCGAACTTGTCGAAGTCGTTTGCACAGGCGACGGCCGCGACGGTCGCCAGTCCCAGCGCGCCCCAGATAAGCTTTTTACGCATTGCCAACCTCACCCACATCCTAACTAGCCTCGTTCCGTCTCGACACCCTCGCGTCCCGGCCGGGGACGATGAGGTCCCACTCGGGCCGGGACGCTCAGAAGCTCCCGGTAACGGCCAGCGAGCCTGGCCCGAGGGCGACTCTCGGCCGCACGATCGTGCCGGCCCGGTCCTCGTCTGGATCCATCAAGTCCCACACGAACAAGCCGGCGCCAGCGCTCACACCGATGATGCCCACGATCAGGCCGACGTTGGCCAGGGCGGTGTAGGTCTTGCCTGCGTTGGCCTCGTCGACCAGTCCCTCGGCGCAGTTATCGTCGTTGTCACACTGATCTTCCAGTCGGATCATGCGCGAGTTCGATAGCATCCCGAAGATGCCGAGGTTGACCAGGCCGAGGGCGCCGAGGCCACCGGCGGCGTAGGCCATGAGGCGGCGATCGGGCCATTGAAAGCCGCTCTCTTGTTGTTGTGCCGGTTTGGTGTTTTTAGGCTTGGCTTTCGCCTTGGGCTTGGCCGGCGCGATGTCGATGGCTTGCGCGCTGCCAGCGGCCACGGTCACTTTCTTCGTCTCGGTGCCCGCTGTCGTGGTGAGGGCCACCTCGACGTCACCAGGCGCCACGGTGAGCTGTTGACCCCACTGGGAGGGGTCGATCGCCTTGCCGGCTACCGTGAGGGTAGCGTCTTTCGGTGCCCCGGTGACGTTGACCGTAACCCGCGCGATCTTCGCCTCGAGAGAGCTGAGCTCTTCCCGTGCCCCCACCGCAGCCTTCTCATACTTGGGGTCCTTGGCAGCTGCGGCCTCGCACTCTTTCACGGCGATGACTGCTTCCTCGTGGGCTTCGGCATGCCTGCCCGCTTCGGCCAAAGCGCGGACGACCATCAGCCGTGAGTTCGGGCTGGCGACGATGCCGTAAGACTCACGGAACTTGGCGAGCGCCTGATCGTATTGTTGACCGTCCATGGCTTCCACACCGTCCTGATAGGCCTCGGTGGCGGCCGCTTTCTGTGCCGGTGTCGCCTCATCGAAGGGGGCTCCGGTGGTGGGCGTCGCGGTGGCGGCCTCTGCGGCTGGCGCTGCGGCGGCTGGCGCTGCGGCGGCTGGCGTTTCGGTGGCAGGCGCGGGCTCTGTCGGTTGGGCGAAGGCCACGTCCGAGGTCGCCGCTGACGCCAGCAAGACGGTCCCGAACAAGAGCGCCGCTGCGCACGCCGAAGATCGCTGGCGGGAGGGGTCCACCGGGGTGACCTCACCCTGCCTTGTGCTCGTGCCGCTCACGTCGATCCTCCTTGGTGTGCCGAGGTTGCGATGGGCTGGCCGTCATGGCCAGCCTTTGCGCCCTGAAGCAGAGCTATCTTAGCCCAACCGAAAGGACAAGCAGCTGTCTTAGTGAGTCGACCAGCCGACCGTAGCGCTACCCCTTACTGGGGGTTGTCGGGGTGAGCCTGCACGCAGCGGATCCCTTCGCCGAGTCCGGCGGGTCGGAAGCAGCCGAGGCACGAGATGCAGTGGGCCGGAGACCGATCGCCCTGCTGCCAGCGGGCCGGCAGGCCGGGCTCGCGGATCAGCGGCCGGGACATCGCAAAGCCATCGACCAGCCCTTCGTCCAGGATGCTCTCCATCACCCCAAGCGAACGGATGCCCCCCACCAGGATGAGCGGCGTGTCGGGAACCGCGGCGCGAATCGCCCTGGCCTGAGGTAGAAAGTATGCTTCATCGGTGGGGATCTTGATCCCTGGGCGAGCGGCGCCGAGCCTCTTGCCTGATCCTGGTGTTCCGCCCGAGACCTCGATGCCATCGAGGCCTGCAGCTACGAGCCGCTTGGCTAGGTAGGTCGAATCCGCTTCAGTGGTCGACCTGGGCATGAAATCGTTGGCGTTGAGCTTGATGAGGACCGGGGTGTTGGGCCCCACCGTCTGCCGGACCGCCGCATAGACCTCGAGGGCGAAGCGGGACCGGTTCTCCAGGCTCCCGCCGTATCGGTCGCTCCGTTGGTTCCGGCTGGGAGACAAGAACTCGCTCAACAAGTAGCCGTGAGCGCCGTGAAGCTGCACTCCGTCGAAGCCGGCCTGTTGGATCCGGCCTGCCGCTGCGGCGAAGCATTGGATGATCTCTTGGATCTGATCGACCGTGAGCGCCACGGGCACCTCGGGATAGCCCGGGCTCTGCACCGCGCTGGGCGCCAGCGGGTCCAGACCCCCCGAAGCAGCCCGATTCGACTGGCCGCCACAGTGGACGACTTGTCCCACCAGCTTGCCCCCATGTTGATGTACCGCCGCGGCCAGTTGGGTCAGCCCTTCGATGTGGTGGTCGTCGTGGGCCCCGATTTGATCGGCGTTCTGTCGACCTTGCGGATGGACCGTCAGGTAGCTGGAGATGATCAAACCGACGCCGCCAGAGGCCAGTGCCTCGTGCAGCTGCACGAGACGAGGGGTGACCGTCCCGTCGTGTTTCGCCATCCCTTCCCAGGTGGCGGATCGCACCAGGCGGTTGTTCAGGGTCAAGGTGCCGACGTGCAGGGGTTCGAAGATCTGTGCCATCAGGTCTCCTAGGCGACTCAGGTCTCTAGTGGGGTCAGCCCTTCGCGCACCGCATATTTGGTAAGCTCTGCGATACTGCGAATCTCGAGCTTTCGCATGATGTTGCTGCGATGGGTCTCGATGGTCTTGGTACTCACGTGCAGGGTGGCCGCGACCTCTTTGGTTGACTTGCCTTCCGCGACGAGCTGGAGCACCTCGCGCTCTCGGCGACTGAGGGCCGCCTTGCCTCTGGCGGCGCTTTGGGGGGGCACTGATTCGGTCTCATCGGGCCGCTCGATGCTGCTGGAGAGATAGGTTTGTCCAGCGGCGACCTTGCGTACTGCGTGCACCAGCTCCTCGAGGGCGCAGGACTTGGCCAGATAGCCGAGTGCTCCTGCTTGCAGCATCTCGCCGACGACCCGTTTTCCCGGGTGCATCGACAGGGCGAGCACCTTGACCCCGGCGACGTCGTGGATCACCTGTCGCGTCGCCTCGATGCCGTTCAGGCCACTCATCGCGACATCCATGACCACGACGTCAGGCTTGAGTTGGCGCGCCAACTGCACCCCGGCCCGACCATCGCCCGCCTCGCCCACTACGTCCAGATCCGGTTGTCGCTCTAGCAGACTGCGGAACCCTTCACGGACGATCTGGTGGTCGTCGACGAGCATGATGCGAATGGTCATGGTCTTTCCACGCCTGGGTGAAGCTCTGTGGACGCTTGGAGGCATACACCACAGTACCGTCAGGCGGTGTAAATCTAGGTTTGGCCCTTGACGCCCCGATCGACCGCCAGCCTATCCTAGCGACCATGTTCGACGCGCTGTTGCTCGTTGACATCGAGGGGTGCGTCACTTTGGCCAACGCCGCTGCCTGTCAGCTTCATGGGGGGCAAGCAGGGGACTTGGTCGGGCACTCGCTCTCGGCGATGATCGACCCGCTGCCCCCGGCGCTGGTCCAGGCTCTCGAGGCCAGACCGTCGGAACGAGCGATGGGGGGTGACCAACGACCCAGCCCAGCCACCTGGCGCTGTCATGATGG
>JAUVCD010000323.1 GCA_030590865.1 Myxococcales bacterium
AGACCTGGGAAGACATAGAAGCCCTTCTGATTCAAGGGGACGCCGGCGTCGACCCAGCTCGGATCGATGAGGACGGGCCAGGCTTCGATCGCGCCGACCGTGACGGCGACGCCGTCGGCGTCTACCTCGAGCGCCACGTCGACTGGCTCACCAGTGGCGTCCCAAGCTCCCGGCACCGCGACCCGCAGCTGAGCCGTGCCGCGCTCGTCTCGCAGCTCGGCTACCGACGAGTCGCCGTCCACACCGTCCACCTCATGCAGCGTCCAGCCCGGCGGGAGCGCCACGTCGTAGCCGAGCGACTCCATTGGCTGCTGCAGCACCCACAGCTCCTCGAGCACCGGCCCGAGGGCGAGCACCACGATGTCGAGGCCTGGTTGAGACGCCGAGCAGATCACCGCGCCGTCCTCGATCTCACAAGCGTCGGGCCCAGCACTGCGGCGTTGGATGGCGATTTCCGCTCCAGGTTTCGTAGTGAGCCGTAGCTCTCCGTCGGCGGTGGCGGGTACGGTCGCCGTGAGCGCTCGGGCCAGGGACCGAAAGTGCCCACTCGGCGTATCAGTCCGGTCCGGTCCCAGCAGCGTGCGATAGCCATCGTCTTGGGCGACCCACAGCGTTCCCTCCGCGGTGGCCAGCATCTCAGCGACTGCCGGGAAGCGCTCGGCGAGCCCGCGGCTCGAGATGGGCTGCTCGGGAGCCTCCTCGCAGCCGGGTGCCGTCAGAGCCAGACAGCCAATGGCGATGACCATGCAGGACAACGCCCCCGGTGCCGCCCATTTGTTCGGCCGGCGGATGCCAGGCCGGAGCCACCTAGGTTGCCGACAAGCTGCTTGCAACCGCTCGGATCGGGGAGTGGAACCCGCCGATTCATTGGAATCCGAATTGAATGTACCCATTGTGACTCCAGGGGCCGTGCCCATGCGCTGGCCGTGTCGCCTTCGTCAGCATCATGCTCGGCGTAACGGATCGCGGCTGCGCCGCACGCGAGCCTCGACGACGAGGCGGACCATACCATAGGCCCGCACCCTCATTCCGGCACCTGGGCGACCGGCGATCGTCGCCTGGAAAATACAGCGGAGTCGTCGGGAATCATTCCCGGCTCCGCGAAGCCCGGCGGCTGTCCCTCCTGGAAACTCGGTTCACACGACCAATGTGGGAGCCACTGGGGGCGCTACCGCCGCGGCACGGCGGGACAATCGGGGATCGCCGGGTAGTCGTCCTGGGGCAGGGACTGGGGTGCGAAGGTGGCGGTCCCCGGCTGGCAACAGGAGCCCGAGTAACACACCGTCGAGGAGGGGCAGTCGTTGTCGGGATCGGTCAACGCCGTGATGAACGCACAGGTGCCGTTGGGTGCGTCCGTCTTGCTTGCCGCGCAGGCCTCGCACTGGCCGCCGCATAGCATGTCGCAGCACAGGCCATCGACGCAGTGAGTCGATTGGCACTGGCTACCGCTGGTACAGGCATGGCCCAGGGCTTCGTCGGACACGCACTGAAATAGCGAGTCGCAATAGTAGGTCGACGTACAGTGGAGATCGACGGTGCACTCGACGCAGCTGCCCGCGCCGTCGCAGGCGTTTCCGCCGGTAGTGCACTGGGCGCCGAGGGGGGCCGCCGGGTTGGACGGCGCGCCGCTCGTGCAGACGTCGAGGGTGCATTCGTTGCCGTCGATGGGCAGATCGCTGTTCTGATCGTCCTGGTAGGTTCCCCCCGAGCCATTGCACAAGATCACCTGGCAGTCGTAGTCCACTTGGGTGGGGCTCGGCTGCCCACCGGCCGTGAAGGTGGTGCCGCACTGGTTGGCAATGCACGTTGGATCGTAGCAATCCTGAGCGTCGCACTGGTAGGCCGAGTTGCACGAGACGCAATGGCCCGCGCCATCGCAGTACTCGGTGTTCCCGTTGCAATCGGTGTCGAGCGGCAGCGGGGGCCATTGGGCCGAGCCGTTGGAGCAGGCCACGCCGGTGCACTCGTTGGTATCGGCCAGCGGATGGTCGTTGTCGTCGGCCACGGTCACGACGTTCCCCTGGCTGTCGCACTCCTCGCGCTGGCAGTCGTTGGGCTGCTGGGTCGGCAGCGGCTGGCTCGCGTTGATGAAGTCGAAGCCGCAGACGTCGGCCACGCAGGTCCGCAGCCGACAGAAGGTGTCCTCCCCAGGACAGTTGGCGGGGTTGTTGTTGCAGCCGGTGCACAGGCCTGAGGCGCAGCTCAGGCCGTTGCCGCACTGGGTCCCGTTGACCTTGGGGGTGAAGGTGGGCTGAGCGCCACTACAGCTGTCGGTGGTGCAGTCGTTGCCGTCGTCGGGCTCGTCAGTTTCGAGCGGCTCGTCCTTGGTGCCGCCCTCTCCGTCGCAGACCGTCTCCTTGCAGTTGCCGGCGGTCTGCAGGCTGACCACCGTGAGATCCAGCGCGAAGGTCTGTCCGCACACACTTTCCTCGCAGGTGCGGGTTTGACAGTCATCGTCCTCGGGCAGGTGGGTGCAGTCGCCGGGGACATTGCACTCGACGCAGCTGCCTTCGGCATCGCACACCCCGTCGGTCCCGCAGGGCTCTCCGACCGGCTGCTGGTCGTCCACTCCGATGCCCGAGTTGCAGCTGTAGGTGGCGCAGCCCGTGGAATCGGGGTGGTCGTGCTCGTCGTTCTGGGCGACCTGGTTGCCCGCGCCATCGCAGATCTGGTCCAGGCAATCATAGTCCGTTTGGTACGAGGCCTGGAGGGAGAGGCCGGCGAGTTGGGCGACGATGCCACAGTCCCCACCGATGCAGACGGGGGCCTCGCAGGGACTGGAAGGCGTCGGACAGTCGGAGGGTCCGATACACTCGACCTCGGCCCCGCCGACCCCACCTTGGCCCCCACCGCCAACGCTCGGCACGCCCCCGGTGATGTCGTCCAGATCGATGGTGAGCGAGCAGGCGCCGGCGCCGGCCAGTGCTGCCAGGAGGGACACGACGATGATGCTCTGCGAACGTCCCATGGGACCTCGGTGAATCGAGATGAACATCCCATTGTTCGCACCACCGGGTGGCGCCGGGAAGGGGTGGGCCGGAGCGAGGCTAGGCAAGGTCACACGGCCTATCCTCAGGTCGGGAGCTCGACTTCGCCAAACGCGAAGTTCGGGGGTCGACCACCACCAGGTCGGCCTCCTTTCTTCGCGTCTGGCGAATCGGACGCCTGCGGCGCGGCCATGGATGGCATCGTGGTCGAAGACATCAGCCGATCCGCCGGCGCCTAACCGAGCTACGACGACATCGGCATCCGCTACTCCTTCGAGACGATGGCAGGGTTGCATCTGGCCGCCCTGCTGCTCGAACGGCAAGGGGTGGCGGCCTTCGCCTGGTCCAACGACGCCCTGAAGCGCGCCATGCTGTGGCTCGACGGGGAGGGACAGGTGGCGGGATCTGGCTCCGTCCGGCAGCACGTCCCCTGGATCACGAACCACTTCTACGGCACCAACCTGCCCACCAGCGACGCACGCATGGGCTGCGGTTTTGGCTTCCCTGGCCTAGTGAAACGGGCAGTCCGAGCAGGAGGAAGTCACTGGCGCAGGAGCCGTCTCGGGACTCGCCGCTGCCGCGCTCCGACCGCTAGCCATCGAAGGGTGAGCAGAACATCTTTAGCCGGTACCAGTCGTCCATGACCTTCGCATGGATGTTCCCCTGGGCATCGACGTCCACGCCGCCTTCGCTTCCTCCCGTGGCGTGGCTGCCGAGCTGAAGCAGCACCTCCCCATCATCTGCAAGGCAGAAGATGCTCTCTTCGCGCGCGCTGGTACCGGGGGGCTCCGGGACGCTCGCGCATAGTCCGCTGCCGTTCTCCAGCGCGTCGAGATCCATGATCCATTCCCCCTGCCAGAAGTCGGTGACGCCCACGCTTGCCTGCCAGACCACCGTCCCCGTGGCGTTGATGCGCAGGACGGACCGTGCTCCCTCGGACGTCTCTCTGCCCAATACGTACATGTCGCCGCCTGGAGCCAAGGCGATGCGCTCGGGCGCGAAGGACGCACCGAAGCCGTCGATGAAGGCTTCCACGCCAGTGGCAACCCCTGTCTGCAGGCTCACCTGTCCTATCCATGGGACGAGCCCTGCTTGCGGTTCCTCACGTCGTCCTGTGACCCAAAGGTGATCGTCGTCGATGACGAAGCCGCCCAGCAGGGGCACGACGGGGATGGTGTACTCCCAGTCGGGTGAGCCGCCGCTGTCGATGTGGGCCAGAAAGCGTCCTTGAGCGGGCTCACGGTACACCTCGATCACGGCGCCGCCGTTGCCGTCGTGCTCGATCAGCAAGCTCGTGTGAACCGCATTGGTCAACGAAGCGCCATAGGCTTTGGTGCCGTCCGCTTCGTAGCGGTAGACCATGGTGGGAATCGACGTCTCATCTCCCGAGCTGGGCGTGTGCAGGATGTAGGTACGACCTTGCTCGTCCCGGGATGCGAAGGCCGCCGTTCCCACCTGCCCCCCGGCGGGGAAATCGATCAATGGGCGGTCAGGAGCATTGGCGCCGGTCAGCGCGAACTCCTCGACGAGCGCACCGCTGCCCGCGTCGAGCACGTGCAGCATCGAGTCGCCGGCATCGTTCACGGAGATCACGCTCATGCGGCCCCCGGCGACGTCGGATTGGACGATTAGTCCGAGATCGGATGCCGGCCATGCCCAGGCAAGGGCGCCCGGTGCCAGAGCCTCGCACACGTCCACCGGACTGCCACCGCCGCCGCCGCCGCCCATTCCGCCTGCGTTGCCGCCGGTGCCTCCTCCAGCGCCTCCGGTGGCGGACGACGTACTCGTCTCCGTCACGCTGTCCTCACACCCAAACAGGAGCGCCAGTACGACGATCCCCCCCCCCAGCTTGCGAATAATCATTGCTCGGCAGCGATGCTGATCTCGTCCCGTGCGGCTGTCAACCGATGACCCGGAACGTTACGCGCGAGGTGGGCAGTTTGCCGCTGCGGTCCGTCGCGCAGCTGTGGCAAGAGCCGCTTGGCACCGGCGGATCGTCAGTCCCCCCTTGCCTACCTGCGAGCGCCCGACGAGCGGCACCACCATGCAGGTAGGTATTGCCGGGTATCACGGCAGTGGGAAGACCACCGTGTTCAACTGTCTGACGGGCGCGAGGCCACGACGGGCTTTGGTGGGCGGCGGGAGGCGAACCGTGGGGTCATCAAGGTGCCCGACGAGCGGATCGACAAGCTGTCGGCCATCTACCTTGAAGAGGTGATGCGCTGACCGATTGAATTCACAGCTACAAACGGCCTTTTCGACCATGCACCAAAGTTCACGTAACGGAACTCATGCGAAAATGGCGGCTTACCGCTGCGGGACAGGGCTTGGGCGCCGAGGCCGTAGCACAACGACCCAGGGGGCCAGCCATAGCAGGGCCGTCGGCCAAGTGGATCTGTGGCCCGCCGTTCGGCACGAGCAATCACTCCCGTTGTCAGCTTTGCTAGCGGTGGGAGGCGTGCTTCCCCCCGTTCCTCCGCCGCCACTGGATCCGCCGCCGGTGCCCGAGCCCCCTTCGCCGACGGTGACCGTCACCTGGGCGTTGGCGGTGCCATCCAGAGTGTCGGTTGCTCTGGCGATGAGCGTGAAGGTGCCCTCAGGGACGTTGGCCCAATCGACGGCGTAGGGCGCCACCGTGGCCGATCCGATAGGGGTCGCCCCTTGCAGGAAGTCGACCTGGGCAATGGCGGCGTAGGCCGCGGCGGCCGTGGCCTCGACATGGATGGTGCTGCCTGGCGCGAAATGGGCGCCATCGGCCGGCTCGGTGATCGCCACGGTCGGTGTCCCACCGAGATAGGTCTCCCAGCCTGAGAAAGTCGAGCCGACAGAGACCGCCACGACGGTCAGGCGAATCTGCATTGGGAAATAGTCGAAGCGATCGTCCCAGCAGAACTCGGTGGCCCAATCGGACACGACGCAAGGCTCGTCGTTCCAAAGGGGCATGCCCAGGCGGTCCCAAAGCTCGGGATGGGCAAAGTCCACTGGCCCGCTCATGGTCCACCAGCTCGACGGCGAGGTGGAGACGGTTGCGACGTCCCCGGGACCATCGAGCGGCGTATGGGGGGCGCAGGTCTCGTTGCCACCGTCGACCCAGATGCACACCTGAAGATTGGATGTCCGACTCGTCGCTTGAGACAGGATTTCGAAGCGGAGCTCCCAACTGCCATTGTAGTAGTCGTCAGGCGACAGCCAGTCGCTAGGCCCGTTCGGCGGCGGCTGGAAGTAGTGGAATCCGTGCTCACTTTCGTCGAAGTCGAAGGTGGAGTCGTAGATCAACAGCTCGGCAGCTGAAGCCGGCGTCACGATGGCCAGTACAGCCAGCACGAAAACCAGGCGGCCCAATCGTCGGTTCATCAGCCGATCTCCTGCTCTCATTGGGCCATCCTACCTCCCCGCTATGGGCTGGCCCAGGCCGGCACTCCAATCCGCCTAGTGTGGTGAGTTCGCAACTCACCACAAAACAAACGAAGATCTCCGTTGGGCCTGCCATGAGGCGAGGGACACGCAGAAACGCGCCGGCCTGGAGGTCCACTGTTCGAACCTCGAACGGGTCGATGGCTGTCAGAGACGACGCTAGGCGGCGCCATCCCTGGTGATGAGGCGTCGCAGCGGCTAGCCCGCTCGTCCAAAGACGATGGTGGCGAGTGATTCTACCGCTCAAGTCTTGTAGAGAGGCTGGAGGACATGAAGAACTCGAAGCGTGTCGTGGTCCTCGGTGTGGTTGCCGCTCTCATCGCCGCCGGGGCCTTGGTCCTGACTCGAGCTCGCCAGTCCCCGGAGGCGCAGGAGGATCAGCCAAGCGGCTCCCGGGAGCCTTTGTCCTGGGCGACGCTGGACATTGCCGCCTTTGCCGAAGCCGAGCTCAAGATAGAGCGCCTTCGCAAACAGGCGAATGTCGACTGGCCAGCGATCCGCGGGGAGGTCGAAAAGACCCTGCCACTCGTGCGCTTCATGGACGAACAATTAGGCGTGACCTACCAAGCCGAAATGGCCGCGGCCCTCGCCAAGTGCGAGCGGGAAGAGCGTCCCAAGGTCAATCAGCAGGTCATCGCCAAGGGGCTGCAGCATGTCGCCGTGCTTGGCATCGACCACGCCATGAAGCTGTTGGCGAGCGGCGACACGACGGACGGGCGCAAAGACTTGGAGCGCGTCGCGGCTCTGGCAGCAGGGATCAAGCCAACCTTCGTCCGCCGGGACAAGGACTACTTTGGCGGTCAACCGACGCTGAGCGCTCAGCTGGACCAGGCCGTGGCTTCGCTGCGTGGTAGCGGTGACGACGCGTCACGGCTCGCCAAGACCCACGACGCATTGATCGACGGAATCACACGGACCTACGCGCTGAGCGTCCTCTACGAGATCGAACAGGTCGAGAAGCTGCGCATCGTCGACTTGGCCGGTTGTGAAGTTAAGCGCGCCGAGGCGGTGATCTTCTATCGCATCATCGCAAACCGCATCTCAAAACAAGATGCCCAAGCCCATGGTGCGATTGTCGCCATGCTGAAAGCCACCCCTGATCAGATGAGCGCAAGCCTATTGAAATCTCAGCTGCAGACGGGCTTGCCAGGGATGGAGCTGCAGTGAAGGGCTCGATCCGGGCATTACGCCAACGGCGGTGGCAGCCGCATTCGTGCAGCAACGCCCGCTCGAGCGGACCAACAGCTCCGATTGCATCTAAGGCGACAGGGGCACCGCGACGATGCCCGCCGGAGCCGGCACCTCGAAGTTCACCTCGACTTCGAAAGCCGGCTCCTCGTCTTCGACGTCCACGCTGCCAAACACGGGCACGGTGACGCGGTATTTGGCAGCCGCCGTATGGTGCTCGTAGTGGCAAACACAACCTTCGGCGTTGATATCGAAGGTGTACACCTTGCCGGGCCATGGCTCATTCACCGGCACACCAGCCTCCGCAGCCACCGCCTCGGTGAGGCAAGCCTCGCTCTGCACGCAGCCCCCTGAGGGGTCGTTGCAGTCTGCCGAGAGACCCGGCCACAGCGCCAGCGGCTCGCCGTAGTCGTCGGCGCAGGCCGACACGGCGAGATCGAGCGTGCATATCCGGCGCAGGAAGAGCGGTTGATCCGTGGCATTCTCGAACCGAAAGACGACCTCGTGGGGGGTGGGCTGGGACGTGTCGACCTGGCACTCGTCCGGTAGCCCTCCGGCGGTACCCGACGAGCTCGAGCTGCTGCTGCCGGTCGGGCCGCCGGCCTGGCCTCCACCGCCGCCAACCTCGACGTTGCTGCCGCAACCGATGGCCACCGCGGAGAGAAGTCCGGAAGCCCAGGCGAGACGGCGTAGCACTAACATCATGGCCCTCCTTACTCCAGGCTATCAGCTTCTGGGCGAACAGCGGTTCCGAAGCGCCGGTCGGCAGCCTCAGCCATCGTCGACTGCTGCGTCAGGTCCCGTTGCCCACGTCCGGCGGCTCACCACAGCTGCCCGCCGGCGCATCGAGCTGGCCTTCGATCAGATTGCCCGCTGCACAAGCGCCGGTGAGGTTGTGGTTGGCGATGGCGTTGTCGTCGTTGTTCTCGAAGGTGTTGTCGAGCAGGTAGATGTCGGTGCTCGACTCCTCGTTGACGTAGATCCAGGCCGATCCGTGGTCGGGCGAGCCCGGGTTGTTCTGGAAGGTGTTGTTTCGCACCACGATGTCGTGGGCTCGGTCGCCCCCCCGGATGTGAAAGCCCAGCCAGCCCATGTGGGAGCGATGTTGAGGGTGGGTGCTAGCGCTGTTTCGGGCTCCCGAGGCACTCTTTACTTCCCCACGACGAGCACCGGAATGCCGGCAATCAGCACGGCGCCCCCTAGTCCGAGCGCCCCCACTACAACGCCCGCACCTCCGATGTATAGCGTCAGCTGAACTCGGACCAAAGCGGGGTCTGAGCTAAGGGGCACTTTCGGAGGCAAGGCAGTCTCCAAGGAGTCTCACATGCCACGCAAGAAGAAGCCGTCAGCGGAAGCTGCCGTCAGGGTCATTCGACGAAAGACGAGGCGCCGATTCTCGGCCGAGGAGAAGATCCGCATCGTGCTCGAGCGGTTCTCCACCACGTGGCCGGGCAACTCGCTGATGTGCAGTCGGCCCTCATCAGGCGCTTCGATGACCATGCGCTTGCTGGAACAACCAGCTCGACCGCCGAGCCCGTCCACGTTCCCGCAGCCTCGGCCTTGAGGATAGATTGCCATGATGGCGGCGGCATTCGGCCGCGCCATGGCATCGAGTAGCAGAGCCACTTTGTCCCAATCCGCGCGCCACGGCGCAGCCCACCACCGCGTGAAGCGCACGATCACCAGCCCGTCGTCCAGCAGCGTCAGGTGCCCCCGAGGGTCCTGGTCTCGCCGAGGCGCCGGCGAGCGCCGTACCTCTGCTAGACTCCGTCCAGCTTCATGAGCCAGTCGCCCGCTGCTACCGATCCGCTGCGCACCGAAGGGCTACGGGGCTGGCTCAAGGAGTTGTTCACGGGAGTTGGGGCACCTCCAGCGCCGCTGCGGCGGCTGGGGCTCGGCGGCTGGCTGCGGCTTCTCGTGTCCGTGCCCCTACTCATGGGGCCAACGCTGGCGGGGCTTCACAGCAGCCTGAGCCACGCCCATGCCCATGACACCGCGACGCTGCTATTCCGACTCTACGCAGCGCAGGTCGGGATCTACGCGCTGGCCTCGGCGGGCATTGTGGTGATGGCCCGTCGGGGGTCAGCCAGGGGTGCACGGGTGCTGACCTACCTGTGTTTGACCCTGGAGATCGCCAGCAATCAGACCTCGACCTACGCCGTCGGCTCGCTCATCAGCAACGGAGCCCTGATCGTGATCCTGCTGGTGGCAACCTACCGGGTCATCCTCGGCTTCCGACTCTCACTCGTGGCGGCGGTGCTGGGAGCTTTCGCCAACCTCGCAGTCGGTGTTTGCGAGGTGGCCGGCGTGTTCCCGATCACGCCCACCTTCGCCTATGCGGTCGCCCATCCCTACTACGAGGACGCGGGTTACGCCGCGATCCTGATGCAGATCAACCTGGTGTCGATCTTCACGACCTTTGCGACCGTGAACTACGCCACCAACCAGGCCGACAAGCTGCACCGCTACATCACCGACAGCGTGCTCCGTCGCTACCTGCCGTCATCCCTCGTCGACCGCGCGGCCCGCGGGGAGCTACGGCTGGACGCCCCGCCCGAGCGCCGCGTGGTGACCGTGATGTTCATCGATCTGGTCGGCTTCACCGCTCTGGCCGAGCGGCTTGGACCTGAAGCGGTCGGCGAGGTCCTGAACGACCACCTGTCGAGCATTGCCGACATTGCCCACCGCCATGGGGCCACGGTCGACAAATTC
>JAUVCD010000586.1 GCA_030590865.1 Myxococcales bacterium
GGCAAGAGCGGGGTGGGAGCGTTGCTTTCATGTCGCTACGTAGATTTCCCCAATTGAGCAGATTCGAAGCGGTGGTCAGTGCAGCCGCGGGGGCGTGGGAGCTGGCCGCTCAGCCAGCACCGAGCCGGCAAGGGGACCGCGACGTAGCCGCGCGCTCAGCGCTTCGATGGTGGGGCAGGGGTCAGGGGGTTGGATGATTGGGTCGTCAAGGGTCTCGACGTGGAGCCCTGGACATAGGGGCTGCAACCCGCAATGGGCACAAGCTTCGATGGCGCGGGTACCCTTTCGATCCAGTTGTGCCCGCTGCTCGATGGGGGCGTTCTCGGTGAGCTGAGTGCGGTTGAGGTAGGTGTTGTCCGGCTGGGACAGGGCCTCTAGGGCCCAGAAGTTGTGCTCCACCTCGTCGAAGAGGCAACAGATGGGCAACCCGCGGAACATGACGGGCAAGCCAGCCGCGCGGGCCAGCCGAACGCCCTTACGGAACGAGGTGACGCACTCGGGCAAGCCCAGCGAGAGGGTTCCGTCCACCGCCCGCCCCTTGGCCCGGGCGCGAATGAAATGGAGCAGCGGCTGGGGGTCGAGGTCCAGCTCAGCCAGCAGCCGCGCTACCTGAGCGGGCGCATCGCGGTTCAGGCGGCACACTACGGTATTGATCACGATGACCGGTGGCTTCTCCATCCTCTGGGCGACCTGCGCGACGTTGCGTAGCGCTGCCTCGACGCGGGGTAGATGGTCTCGGGAGGTGATGGTCTGGTAGGTCTCCCGGTCGGCGGCAGGTAGTGAGATCTCGATGCAGGCCAGCAGCGGAACCAGCTGTTCGGCCAGCTCTCGCGACGCGAGCCGCGTGGCGTTGGTGGTCAGCGCTGCCTGCAGACCGTGGTGTTGCACCAGCTGCAACAGCTCTGGGAGATCGGGACGCAAGGTGCTCTCAGCGCCCATCAGGTTCACCGCGTCGTAGCCCTTGGCCTTGAGCCGAACCAGCAGCTGAGCGACCGTGTCCAGGGGCACCAGCGAGCCGTCGTGCACCGCGCCCTCGCTGCAGAACACGCAGGCGTGGTTGCACCGATTGGAGACCTTGGCGATGGCGAGCTTACGGAACATCGCGGACTTTCTTCGGTTACCGCGAGCTGACCGAAGCGGTGACTCTGGCGGCGGCTGTCGTCATGCCCGGCTCGAGGCCATCCAAGTCCTCACTTCTTCTTCTTTTTCTTCTGTGGTGGGACACTCTGCTGCTCAGGCTCGGGGTAGCTTCCCTTGGTGCTCCCCGGGCCGAGTTGGACGTTCGTCTTGGACTGCTGCGGGACGCCGCTCTGCTTGCTCTGCTTCTTGTTTGACTTCGATTGGGTCTTCTTTTTGGTCCCCCGAGGTCGGGTGGGCTGCTCGAAGGTCAGCGGGTAGTTCACCTCGATGACGCCGCCACCCTCTGGTGCCGGGAAGCTCAGTGACCGGAGGGACTGTTCCACACAGGCCTGGAAGGGCTCATCTCCGATCCCGCGGAGCGCAACCCGGTCGACGTCCCCTCGGACGCCGATGACGAAGGTGGCCAAGAGCTTTCCTTTCAGCTGGGGCTCTCGGCCTCGAGCGACGTCGTAGCAGGCCCGGTATTTGTCACCCGAGCGGGCCACGATGTTCTTGATCACGTCAGCCGGCAGCCGCCCCTCCCGGGGCTTGAGGTCGTAGCTCCGCTCAAAGGGCGTCTCCGGGGCGACGTCGATGTCCTCGGCCTTGGGGACGTAACCGTCTTTTTCGACCCGTATTCGGTGGCGGCCAGGCGCAACCTTGATTTGCAGCTCTCCCGCAACGTGCTGTTCACCATGCTGGCTGGCGGCGCTGGCGAACTCGTCTTGACGATAAATGCGGCTGTCGAGCTCCACCCGGTTACAGCCACCGAGACAGCTGATTCGAAAAGCCACTTTGGCTTCCGACGTGGCGCTCGCCAGGTTCGGCGCCGCGCCGCTCTCAGCCTGCCTGCCTGCTTGCGCTGCCGGATCGACCGGCTCACCGATATCGAAGGCGAGGTAGGCAGCGCCGCCGAGCACTGCAGCGGCGGCAGCGCCGACGAGGGTCACCGGTCGGGCGAACCACCGCCGCGGCCGGACCGCCGAGACATCGGTCGAAGCGCCCTCGAGGGTGGCCGTCCCTCCGGGGCCGGCGTCGGGCTGGTTTGGCTCCAGGGGTGGCTCGCCACCGCCGTTCAGCGGCTCTTCCACGGGACGCGGGTTGACCCCAGGCGCCTCGTCCACCGCGGCGGCCAGGTTCCGGTGCGCTAGATAGTCGCTGGTGGACATCATCTCCGGGGCCACGGTCGTTGCGGCTTCACCGTCATTCGCAGTGGCGGCTTGGGCTGCCGGCGCCTCTGAGGACTCGACCGCTTGCACGAATGCTTTGGCCAGCTCACGGGCCGTGGCGAAGCGCTTGTCCTGATCCTGACAGAGCGCCCGGGCAAACCAGCCATCGAGGTCTGGGGGTAGGCCCTGGCGACGAGAGCTCGGCGGCTCGATCGCATCGCCGCAGATCGAGAAGAACAGCTTGCCCACCGTCTCGCCGACGAAGGGTGGCTTGCCGGTCAGCGCCTCGTAGGCCACGACGGACAGGGCCCACAGATCGGCGTGCAGCGTGGCCTCACGACAACTCTGGACCAGCTCTGGGCTCATATACAGCGGTGTGCCCAAGAGCGCCCCAGTGGCTGTCACCGCTTCGTTCGGGTCGGTGGTGGACTTGGCGATGCCGAAGTCGAGGACCTTGAAGAACAGCTCATCGTCCGACGGTACCAGGAAGATGTTGTCTGGCTTGATGTCTCGATGAACGATACCGAGCTCGTGGGCCTTGGAGAGCGCTCTGGCCACCTGGGTGACCAATTGGGTGACCTCGTCAATCGCCAGGGGGCTGCCCTGTCTGAGCCGCAGGCCCAGGCTCTCGCCCTCGAGCCGTTCCATGACGATATAGGGCGTGCCATCGTCCATCACGCCGTTGTCGTAAATGTGAACGACGTGGGGGCTCTTGATTTGGGCCGCCGCTTTCGCCTCGAGCTCGAAGCGCGCCAGCAGGGATTCACGGTTCTTTTCCCGATGGTCGGTGGCGATGAACTTGATGGCCACCTTGGTGTCCAGGGTCAGGTGGTCGGCGACCCACACGCTGCCCATGGCGCCCTCGCCGATCAGTCGCTCGAGCCGGAGGCTCGGCGTGACCATGAGGTTGGCGCTCAGCTGTGGCATCTGGTCATGGTAGCGCGTTGCTGCCCTTGGCGAACACGTCTCGCTAGCTAGTAGCCTCGCGCTGCGCTCGGGTGTATGAAAACAACCGATTCATGGTCTTCTGGCGTCGCAAGCAACCCCAGCCGCCTGTCGTGTCGTGCTACGGGAAGTTGCCAGCGACCGGGGACTTCATTCG
Source organism: Myxococcales bacterium (assembly GCA_030590865.1). Taxonomy (GTDB): domain Bacteria; phylum Myxococcota_A; class Polyangia; order Polyangiales; family Polyangiaceae; genus JAPYTK01. The sequence continues at coordinate 3,391 of JAUVCD010000586.1, forward strand.
GCTCAATGCTGCGGGGCATGAAAACGCTGCCTTTGACGAGTGGTTGGGCAGCTCGGTTGCCGTGGCGAAGCAGACTCTTGGGCGCGGGTTCCAGGAGGTTTACGAGCCGACCCTGGGGATCTTCATCTACCGCGGGGTGGACGGGGAAAATGGCGACGAGCCCGAGCGCGGGATGGTCGGAGTGTGGGCTGCCAGCGGCGACAGCGCTGGCCGGCACTACCCGATGATCGTGAGCACCTCCTACGACTTCGAACAGATGGTCGCGGTCGGGCCGGCGCTGCCGATCGCGCTGTGGCCCTTCATCACCGCTGCCTACAACTTGGTGGCCAACGGTCGGGGTCTGGCGGTGGATGATTTTCTGACCCGAGTCGCGCAGATTCAGCCGCTGTTGCTCGACAGTCCTGAGAGCGCAGCGGCCTCCTACTACCAATGGCTCCAGCACCAGCCGATGCACGCGCTTTGGGACACGGTCTTCGGCTCGACCGCCGGTCGCCACGCTGCGGTGTACAACGTGCAAGCCACTATCGAGGCCTTTCGAGAGCAAGAGTGCCCCCAAACGCCTTTGGCCCTTCACTTTCCCATCGGCGCAGGTGACGCTTATGCGGTCGCTGTGTGGATGGACATGACGCTGCGGCTTGCCGGGTGGCGGCGTACGGTCCTGAATGCGTTCTGGACGCCTCAGCACGATCTGGTCATGCATGTGGGACCGCCACAGGTAGGCACGTTCCGGGAGATGATCTCCTTCAGCGGTGAGGCGGACTACGTCACCGACCTAGTGTGTCCTCCCAACATCGACGAGCGCACGGCCCGTGACCGTTTGGGCCCACTGGCCGAAGTGGTCGACAATGTCGACCAGTCGATCGGGGTGTTTCTAACTGGCCTGAACCCAGAGGTGCCGCGCTAGCGGCTGCTCCGGCTGAACTCGCGCCGCGTGAGCGGTACCTCTCAGTAACCTAGTGGCCCCCTCAGCGGCGGCACCGAAAGTCACGAGCCATGTCCGAAGAACTGCTTGCTGCTTCCAAAGAACGCATCGCAGACCTGCTGGAGCCCGTGGCCGGCGGAGTAGGCGAAGACATCTCCTATGACGAGCAGTTCGAGGAGATCAAGAACGAGACGGAGAAGCTCGCGTCCCTCACCGGCGAGAGCTGCGATTGGTCGAGCATCGGCGTCACCGCCGAAGAGATCCTCCAAGAGAAGTCCAAGGACTTTCGTGTCGCCTGTTATCTGGCCACCTGTAAAGCCAGGGAAGGGACCTTGGAAGGGGTGCTCGACGGCCTGATGCTGATGCAGCAAATGGTGAGCAAGTGGTGGGACGAGATGTACCCACCGCTGCGCCGAATCCGCGCTCGAGCCGGCATGGTGGGGTGGATGAGCGATCAGTCCGGGCCTGTGATCATGGACATGAAGCTCAAGGCGAGCGACGGCCCGATGGTCAAGGTCTTCGACGAGCTCAGCAAGGCGGTGGACGCTGAGTTTCGAGAGAAGTTCGCCGATCACTACCCCGGCATGAGCAAACTGCGGGACGGGGCCCGCCGCCTGCTCCAGACCTGCCCCAAGGAGGCGCCCAAGAAGGTCGAGGAGCCCCCCAAGCCGGCACCGGTCGAGCAAGCCGCAGCTGCCGCCCCAGCGGCGGCGTCCGCCGCGGCGGGCGGTGGTGGTCCGAGCGCCGGCGACATCAGCACGGCCGCTGAGGCTCAGCGCGCGGTGGAGCCGACCGGGCAGCTGCTGATTCGTATCGGCGCGGCGCTGCGGTCGGAGAAGCCGGAGAATGAGCTGGCCTACCGCTACTCACGGTTCGGCATGTGGATGGAGCTGGACGCGGCGCCACCGACTGAGGACGGCAAGTCCCTGGTGCCGCCGCCGGGGGCTCACATTGCCCAACGATTCGACACCTTGGCCGCGTCTCAAGACTGGCTCACCTTGCTCACCGAGGCGGAGCAGATAGGCGCCGAGTACGTCCTGTGGCTCGATCCCCATCGCCATGCCTGCACCGCCATGTCGGCTCTCGGCGCGCTGTTCATGAAGGCGAAGAAAGAGCTGCTGATACAGGTGGCGCTCTTGCTCAAGCGGATCCCCACCATGCCCACCATCCAATTCAACGATGGGACTCCCTTCGCCGACGGTCAGACCCAGATGTGGATCGAGAGCGAGGTGACGCCGGTGCTGGGCGGGGAAGAGGGCGGTGGCGGCGGTGGCGGCGGTGGCGGCGGACCGAGCGTGCTGGACGAGCCGCTCAAGGAAGCCCGCGAGCTAGCGGTCAAGGGTGAGCTGGGCAAGGCTATCGACGTCATCGGGGACGCGGCGGCGGCCGCTCCGACACCCTCTGAGCGTTTCAGGGGCCAACTTGCCATTGCTCAGCTGTGCCTCGGTGCAGGTCAGTTTTCGATCGCTCGAGGCCAGCTCGAGGGCTTGACCGATCGCATCGACCATCACCGGCTGACCGCTTGGGATCCCGATCTCAGCGCTCAGGTCTATGCCGCCCTCTATCCGGCCATCAAGGGGGCCAACGAGGCCAAGGCATCGGCGGGAGGGCAGGACGGAATGCCCGTTCTCCCGGGCCAGCCTGGGATCCCAGCAGTTACAGCCGAGGATTTGGCGGCTGAAGAGACGGCTTTCGAGCGTCTCTGTCAGCTCGATCCGGCCATGGCGCTCAAGCTTCGGGGCGGTAAGAAGAAGGGCTGACCCCTGCTGAACAAATGGCTGCTCTCCGAGACGAA
>JAUVCD010000606.1 GCA_030590865.1 Myxococcales bacterium
GGTCGCAAGCTGGTGCCCGCGGACGTGGAAATCCTCGCCCGCCCCATCAGTCTCACTGGCGGCCAGTGACCGGTCGTCAGGACCTCACCTCGGTGATGCTCCGGCGGGCGTCTCTGACGACGAAGGCGCCGAAGACGAGGCCGGCCAAGGCTTCGCTGCAGCCGGGCAATGTCTGTCAGCCAGTCAGACTCGGGGTCATTCCCTATGACAATAAGATAGCGGTCCTGAAATCATTGCATAGCTAGCCCGTCGATTGTTGCCGCGTCTTACAGTCAATTCGCTCCTGTAACCAACATGAATCAAAGGATAAATCTCGACACTATTGTGCTGGAGCGGCATCTCTGGCGGCCGTGGCGCGTTGTTTGCTCGTATGGATAGGCAACAGAGTGCAGCCAACAGAGTACAGGCAACGGAGTACAGCCAACTGAATACAGGCAGCGGGGTGCTCGAATGACTCACCTATCCTCAAGTCCGCCGGTCAGCAGTATTCGGCAGGTCGTCTACGATCGCTATCGGCGTCAGGCGCGGCGGCTGCCGCTGCATGCTCTCGTCGAGGTGCACGAGCCCATGGGCGGAACGGGCGTGACCATCAACGCCAGCACCGGTGGTCTGCGCGTAGCGGTGGACTGTCTGCTGCGGCCTGGAGATCTCTGTCTGCTCACAGTGGATGACGAGGGCTGGCCGGGGGTCGAGCGAGCACGAGTGATTTGGTCTCAGGATGTGCGTGACGGTTGTATTGCAGGTCTGCAGTTGCTGACCCTTCACTGATCCGCGACAGCGCAGTTGTCGCTTCCGCTACCTCAGTACCGTCTTGCAGCCCACCACGATGGACACTTGTGCGTCCGAGTCGCTTTGGACCAAGTCGCAGGTGGCCGGGCAGAGGTAGATAGTCGTGGGCGTGTCGGGATCGTCGTAGTACCAGCCACCGCCAGAGTCGCAGGCACTCGCGCTCGGCACTTGGCCTAGCGTCTGGGGATCGTGGCCCGCTGAGCTGTAGGTGACATTGATCTCCCCTGGGTTGACCTCGTCGCCGACATCCTCGCTCTGCGGCATGGGAAACTCGCAATCGAGCTTCGATTTGCGAATCTCTTTCAAGGCGTCCATCAGACCTTTGTGCACGTCCGAATTGCCGACCACGAAAGCCGCATCGGTGCCACCGGCACTGGCGATCTGGTCGAGTTGACCTAGGTTCGAGCCTTCCATCCCGATGGCATAGGTCAAGACGTGGCCCGCGCTGAGGGCGTCTGCAGCCAAGGACGAGATGGCGCCGATGTCTTCATTGCAGCCGTTGGGCTCCCCGTCGGTCACCAGGACCACCACCGTTTGCCGGATCCCTTCGGGGTCGATGTTCGCCTGGGCCCATTGGGTTGCGCCGGCCAAGGCGGCATACATCGGCGTTTGGCCCTCAGGGGCCTTGCTCTGGACTGCCGCGACGAGCGCGTCCTGTTGGGGATCGGCGTAGGCCGGCAGCTCGTTCAGCTCACCGGCATCGACCAGCGGTGTGGCGCAGGCCGCGATGTTGCAGGCCACGTCGTTGCAGCCTGCCATGGGCTCGTCATCCGGGAAGAAGCGCAGCGCCACGCTCAGCCCTGCCGAGGCCTCGTCTTGGAAAAAGGCGATCAGCGCTGTCTTGGCGCCGGTCCACTTCTGGTCGAAGAGCATCGAGCCCGACTTGTCGAACATGATGATCATGGTCACCGGGATCGGATCCCCTTCGATGATCGCCGAGGCGCACTCGTTGGTGATGCCACCGTTGCCCCCCGACCCAGTGGTGAAGCCACCGGACCCGCCCGCGCCGTTGCCGCTCGAGCTAGACGAGCTGGTTGTGGCGGTGTCGTCATCGCTGCAGCCGGCCAGGGTGACCCAACCGAACAGGGCGCAGGCGCCGACCGCCAGGGCGATCCTTCGCCGGCCTGTCATGGCGTAGCTCACAGACTCCCCCTCACTGAACCTGGGTGGCACAGCCGACGACGATTTCGATCTTTCCTTCTTGGTCGGATTGGACGGCGTTGCAGGTCGACTCACAGAGGAAGATGGCTGCCGGGTTGCCCGGGTCGTCGTAGTACCAGCCGCCGTTGGTCTGGTTGCAATCGGCCTCACTGGCCACCTGGGCGATGACGACCGGTTCGCCGCCACCGCCGGGGGTGAAGGTGACGTTGACCTGATTGGGATCGACCGGGTTGTTCGGGTCGTCGCTCTCCGGCATGGCGAACGAGCAGGCCACCACGGTTTGCTGAATCGCCTGGAGCGCGGCGAGCAGCTCGGCCTGGGCGTTGCCATTGCCAATGAAGAAAGCCGGGGCGGTCTGCCCCGCCTGGGCGATGGTGGTCATCTGCGCTTCATTGGAGCCTTCCAGACCCACCGCGAAGGTGAGGATCTCGGCAGCGCTGTAGGCGTTGGCCGCATGCTGGGCAATGTTGTTGATGTTGGTGTCGCAGGCGGTGGGCGCGCCGTCGGTCACCAGAATCACCACCACCTTCTCGGCCCCTTCATTCTGTCCTTGGTGCGCAACGGCCCATTGGCAGGCGCCGCCGAGGGCGGCCCACATGGGGGTCATGCCGCCTGGGCTCTTGGAGTTGAACGTGTTGATGAGGGCCTGCTCGTGGTTCGGATCGGCCAGCGAGCCGAGCGGGACCTGGGGTTGGGCGCAGCCGTTGATGTCACACCATGGGTCTTCGCAGCCCGGGTCGGGCCAGAAGCGGAGCGCCACGTTCAGGCCATCGGCGCCTGGATCGGTGAAGAAGGACACGAAGGCTGCCTTGACGTTGTCCCACTTGCCGTCGTTGCTCATCGAGCCCGACTTGTCGACGGCGATGAACATGCTCACCGGGATGAAGGTGGCCTCTTCAGCCACGCCGGCGCACTCCTGGAACCCGCCGTTGCCACCGTCGCCAGGGTTGAACCCGCCAGCCTGACCGCTGCTCGAGGCGCCGCCCGTGCCGCTGCCCGAGCCGCTGCTGGAGCTGCCCGTGTCATCCAAGGTGGAGGGATCTCCGATGCCCCCGGTGCATGCGGCCACTAGCAGGCCGACGGCTACGAAGCCCACCAGCACGCTCATCGAGGTGTAGAGTGTCGAGGTGCGCAGTCTCTCGGTGACGAGTCTCAACTTGATCATCTCGGTGCCCATCTCTTGATAACGAAGTTGCTACTAAACAAAGCACAAACCGCGCCGGCCGAGAGATGCAGGACTGAAGCTGCAAGGGCGGGTACTTAGGCAGCTTGTCACACATCTGAATACCGGGATCCGCCATGCCCCAGTTGGCGGTGGCAGGATCCACTTTCGAGCCGTGGACCGAGGCTCTTCCATACGGTCCTGGTTACAGTTACAGGGCTATTTTCTATTACCGAGGCGGTTCAATGATGTTCGGTGAGCCCGCTGAGGGTGCTGTGATGTTTAGGTCTGAGGTCAGGGACCAAACGGGGAGAGCGTGTCTTTCACCGTTGAGATGTTGGTCCGCAACGTCGGTCGTAGCTCTGGCGTTGCGACCTCTGCGGCGGTCGACTAACTTCCCAGCGACACTGCCGAGCAAACGCTGCGCATCAGGCACTGTCCAACAGGACCTGTGCATCAGGCCCTGCCCATCGAACCCTGTCCAGCAGACACGCGACCATGGCATCCCAGCAATCCGGTTTTCAGCTGCGCGCATACGTATTCCTCGACTCGCTGCAGCCGCAGCTCGCCCAGTACATGGCCAAGACCAACAAGGTCTACGACCCGCGAGAGTACGACGCGGCGTTGTTCCTCGAGATCGCCCCGGCGATGGAGATCCACGCCAAGATTGACCAAGCGTTGAAGGCGACCAAGGTGCGCCTCGGATCGATGGTCACCGAGCGGGTCTTCGGCATGATGCAGGTTCACCATGCCGACCAAGGAGAGGTCCGGGCGGCGGGCGACGCGGTGCTGTCGGCCTCCGCGCTGAAGGAATCCGATCGGGCGCGTTGCGAGATTTTGCAAGACAAGATCATCCGGTCGGTCGAGCAGGATCACGCCATCGCGTTCACCGGCTTGGCATGGGGCAACATGGTGCTCGCTGGCGACTCGGTGCTGATCATGGAGGCCCAGCCTGCGGCCTATCTGTCCATCGCTTGCAACGAGGCGCTCAAAGCAGCGCAGGTCAAGCTGATCGATATCCGCGTGTTCGGTGCCACCGGCCGGCTCATCATGGCGGGACCAGAGGCGGAGATCGACTACGCCTCCGAAGCTGCCACCGCGTCGCTCGAGAACATCAACCGCGGACTCTAGCCTTCCCGGGCAGCCGCCCAGTGGGTCAGCCCAGTGCGATGGGCTGGGTGCCCCAAACGGATTGGCGGTGTTGTGTGTTCAGGCGCCATCTTGCATGTAGATCATTGCAGTTGCATCTATGCAAAACTAGACCGACTTGGTGCATCATGGCTATCCAGTGATCGGATACTTATAGATGCAATGTCGGTGGCACGGTCATTGCATAACGCACGCGCGTCATGAACGTAAATGCAGTATTCGGAGCTTTGATCGGTGGCCTGTTGTTCGGGACCACCGCCTGTGTGGGCGCTGACGAGTCGGTGCGCTTTGTCGACGACAGTGTCATCGACGATGGTGGTGACCAGAGCAGCAGCTCGGGGACGGGATCGAGTGGTGGAGCGAGCAGCAGCTCATCGGGCACCGCCGGGCCCGGTTGGCCGAGCTGTGCGGCGAGGCCGGCAGGAGCCGTGGCGACGACGGTGCCCCAGATTTGGTACGACGACCCGGTCGAGCCCACCGCGGTGTGGCTCGAGGGCGTCTATGTCAGCGCCATCTCTGGCGGTCGCTGCCAGCTCAACAGCCGCTGCCACGTGTTCGTGCAGCAGCACCCGAGCTACGACGCCTTGCATGACGCTGCCTGGCAATCGTTGCGTCTCGAGGTGAGCGACAGCATTGCCCATTACTTCGAGGGAATCGCGGTGGGTGACCAGCTGAACCTGGCAGCCCACGGTTGGCGACGGACCGACGGCGGTCGCAACGAGTTGCAGCTTCAGGTGAGCACCGAGCTGCCGGGCTGCGCGGCGGTGGTAGGTCGAGCAGAGCTGTCGCCGGTCGAGGCTTCGCTCGACCAGCTCACGATCGAGGCCTATGAAGAGAGCCTCGGGCCGGTGCTCATCCGGGTGGCGACCGTCGCGGGCAAGCCTGATGCCCTCGACGAGACCTTTGCGCTCTGGTCGCAGGGCGGCTTCGATGACGAGGGCGCCGACGTCACCAGCCTCAGTCCGTACTTCTTGCCCAACCACGAGTTCGTCGGTCTGGCTCCGGGCAAGGCCTTCAGCTTCTGGTCCATCACCGGCGTATTCGCCGTCTACAGTCCCGACACGGCGGCCCCGGGCAGTGCGGCGAACGCGAAGTACGAAGAGATCTACCTCCGGACCATGGACGATGCGCTCCTGGGAGAGTGACGGGTCGCGCGAGTCACGCTGACCGGTCCCACAGGTCGGCTGCGCGCCTCGACCTGGGCCGGACTTGGTGGTTGAATCGAGGCCATGAACAAGGCGATCGGTTGGGTGCTGACCTGCGCGTTGGCGATGGCGGGCTGCGACGACGATAGCAGCGGTGGGGGCGGCTCGGGCGGGACAGGGGCAAGCGACGGCACCGGTGGCACGAGCAGCGGCACCGGAGGCATAGGCGGCTCGAGCAGTGGTACCGGAGGGATGGGCGGCTCGACCAGCAGCTCATCGAGCAGCGGCTCGCTCGAGGGTTGCTCGGTGTTTCCAGCGGACAATCCGTGGAACACCGACATCTCAGGCTACGACGTTCACGCCAATTCGGACGCCTTGATCGACTCGATCGGGGCGAGCACGAACTTGCACCCAGATTTCGGCACGGTGTGGAATGGGGCGCCGATCGGCATCCCTTACGTGGTGGTGCCCGGCAGCC
>JAUVCD010001008.1 GCA_030590865.1 Myxococcales bacterium
GGCGCTCCAGCTTCGAGACGTAGCCTTGCGTCACTTGGAGCATCTCGGCGATGTCCTCTTGGCTGAGGCTGGCCACGTTCTGCCGCAACTCTTGAAGGGTCATCTCCAACAGCAGGCGCTCGGCCTCTGTCTTGTTCCGACGCTGACGCTCTGGTGACATCTTGCGCCGCAGCTCGCTGAACTTCTTGGCCATGTCAGTCCTCCCGTCTGCCGTGGTCGGCTTGCGCTTCTTTGTCGAGTCCATCCAAATGTCGGTCGTAGACACGGTCGGCGATGGGAACCATCCGTCCGTAGAACCCGTCGTCGCCGGCCTTGTTGCCCCCGATGAGCAGGATGGCAGCCCGGCGCGGATCGAAACTTCGAGGAGATGGACGGCTCGGTCGATGGCGTCCTGGACGGACTCAGCGAGTTCGAGCCACCAGTCCTCGAACTCGTCGGTGTACTCGACCTCCCACGCCATAACCTACAGGTAATATGACCCAGAAGGAATACCGTGTCAATCGCCCCGCGCGGAGGCGGGGACAAACCGGGGACAAGACTAGGTGGCAAACAGGGCCTTAGACGGCCTACAGCAGTCCTTCGGAGGTCGTTCAACCACCCGAAACCCCTGATCTGACCCCAAGCCCACTTCGCTGGGGGGCAAGGAGTCGTCAGTTCGAATCTGACCGCCCCGACCGGGAAAGCCGTTGAAGTTCAACGGCTTTTTTCGTTCCACGGGTCGTGGGTTCGCTTGACCGAGAGGCACTGGTGATCAACCGGTGATCAAGCGCCGTCCTGTCTGAGCAGGTCCTTCACTGGCTCGACCACGCATCAGCTCCATGCCCTTTCGTACCCACTCGACGGTCCAGTGGTCGTAGAGCGAAGCGCCCAAGCTATGACGGGTCGACCCGTTGGCACAGCATGGACAGTCCGCGGAACCCCTGATTCTCGAACTGATAGTGGGCACGAAGGCCAACGGCGACCTCCCGCGGCTTGCAGGACACCTTGGGGTGCCACTTCTTGCAGTTGGTGCGCTTCTTCGTGACTGGGCCAGCCTCGGCGATGCTGCCGTCGCGAGAATAGCGCCGCCCCCAAATGCGAACGCCCTTGAGCTTGCGCTTCTTGGGGTCGTTCGGGTCGTTGGTACACACCTGGATCGAGTGGATCACATGTCCATGGGGCAGGGCGGCCATCAGGGGGTCGGAGTAGACCTGGTCCCGAATCGAGATGGTTCCGGCCAGGTTGTGAGGTCGGTACCGAGGCTGGTGGCTCCTCAGATCGCCGTACCGGTGATCAGAACGTGCACCCCAGCGGCGACGGGGCTATGTGCGCGGCATGACGGCCCTGACTGAGGTTCAGCCGAGCATCGACGGGCTGCTGCGATCCGCGGCGGCTGAGCTCGAGGGCTTTCTGGCTGAGCTTCACGAGATCAGTGACGACGATGACGGCTGGCGGGCTGCGGTGAGCGCGCGCTGCCAGTCGCTGAGTGACCAACTGCGGCAGGCGCGGGAGCAAGTTCAGGACCTGCGCGAACAGCTGGCGAGTCAGCACCGGCGTCTCTGCGCGGCGATCGACGAGATCCGCTACGCCTTGCACCTGGACCGCGAGAGCCTCACCAGTGAGCCCGACGGGAACGGGCTGAGCCGCTTTCGCGACGCGCTGGGCCTGGGGTTGGAGGCGCTGCGGGTCGAGCTACAGGCAAGACGCATCGATGGGGCCGCTGGGCCGGCGAGCGCCGAGGACCGCAAACCCAAGCTCCTCCGCGCGGTGTTCCATGTCGCGATGGGGATCGGCTGTGTTGCGCTCTACCAGTTCGTCTTCACCCGCGAGGTGGCACTCTGGCTGCTCGCCGGCTTCGTGACGTTCTTCGGTGGCGTCGAGGTGGCACGTCGCTTCTCCACACGCCTCAACAATTTCTGGGTCGATCGGGTGTTTGTCTTCGTGGCTCGCCCGCAAGAGCGCTACCGCACCAACTCGGCGACCTACTACATGCTCGGCTTGGCGCTGGTCACCTGGATGGCCGACCAGACGGTATGTTGCGCTGCGATCCTGGTGCTCGCCCTGGGCGATCCCATCGCCTCCGCGGTCGGTCACCGCTGGGGAGGCTATCGCTTCAGCAACGGCAAGAGCCTCGTCGGCAGCCTGGCGTTTCTGCTCAGCGCGGCCTTGGTGCTCGTCGCCTACTTCAGCGTCTTCAGCGGTCTGTCGCTGGCGACCTGGGCGCTCACCGCGGCGTGCATGGCGATCGCAGGTACCCTGACCGAGCAGCTGAGCGGACCTATCGACGACAATTTCGCCATTCCCGTCGTGACCGCTGCGGTGGGGATGCTGATGTTGGGCTAGCCGAGGGACTCGACGATCAGCCTGCGCGCTCGGCAGCTCAGGATCGTGAAACAGGGCCTAGGGACAGGCGAAGAGCTTGCGACC
>JAUVCD010000573.1 GCA_030590865.1 Myxococcales bacterium
GGAGATTGGGCGGCATAGTCCCGAGCTGGCGCGGCAAATTCGCAGGGCCTGGCCGCGGGTGCTGTGTAACGCTGGCGAGTCGCTTCATCGCATGGGGCGCAAGACCACCAATCGGTTGGACGACGCCATGGGGGAGGCGCGGGAGACGCACTGCGCGCTGCGCTACGGCATGGCGTGTGGGTTCATCAGCGACCGCGAACGAGGCGCTCAGGTCCTCGACCAGGTCGACAAGGTGACCGCCACTCTCTACAAGCTGGCTCACCGGCCCAAGCGGTGAATGAGTGCTGAGGCCGTGTGATTGAGCCCCGAAAGGTTCCGGTCGTCGGAGCCCTCGTGGTTGTCTCATCGGGGGCAGCACCTGACTGTGCGCCACGCGGTTTGTCCGTGGCCACGGTGCGGATTGAGGCACCGGTAAGGAGGCGAAAGCCACCGGCAACAGCTACTCCCCGCACCTACGGGTCGCCAAGTGCAGCAGGTCCGGCCGGGGTCCGAGAGCAGGGCATAGGCGCAAGAGGGTCCCCCAGGAACCTGGGAGCCTCTGTCGTCTCCGTCTCGCCGAAGGGCGAGGGCGGTACGGCCGAGCAAGGTGATGAGCCGAGCGAGGCGAGGATGGACGGCAGGGTTTCTTAGCAGCGCATAGTACCGACCAAGCGGGGGAAGCACTGCCCGAGCAACCCTGTGGAGGGAAGGGGCTGTCGGGCCACGGAACCGTTGGAGGGAAAGATGATGGGGACACCGACCCCTACGAGCATCTCAACGAAACAAGAGCGGATAGCGAAACTAGCGAAGCAGATGCCTGGCGTTGCGCTGAGAATGCTTACGCATCACATCGACGTCGGGTGGTTGAAAGAGGCGTACCGACGCACTCGCAAGGACGGTGCGGTGGGCGTCGACGGGCAAACGGCCGAGGAGTAGAGGATAACGGAATCCAAGGGGGTGGAGGGGATGAGGGACAGCATGGAACGATCACCTCGACCATCAACCACCGGTTCTACGACCAGCGGAAGCTGCTCATCGTCGACAAGACCGATCCCGAGTTTCGGCCCACCGGGCAATACGTTATCTGCATCGATGCGGTCGACGCGGGCATCGGGCAGCGGGTCTTGGTGCTCGACGAGGGCAACGGCGCCCGTCAGATAACCGATTGGCCGAACGGGCCCATCCGGTCGGTGATCGTCGGGATCATCGATGAGGTGACCGTCGGCAGCGAGTTTGGCTGAGCCGCTTCGGCCTGCGCTCAAGCGCGGCTGACGAAGGCCACTGTCGCGTCGAGCTGGTTGTCGGCGTTTTCCCAGAGCGTCTTGGGGAAGACCACCCAAACCGGCTCGCCGAGGGCAGGGGCCTCTACGACCAGCGCGGGGTAGGTGGTCGAGCCGGTGCTGGCTGTCGAGGTGGTCGTCACGCGGTGCATGTCGCGGCGGACCGTGCACCGTCCGGCGCCGATCGGAACCAGGGTGTACGAGTGGTCCTTGCGCTCCTCCAGCCCGCCGAAGGCATCGATGAGGAGGTAGTCGGGGGTGACGCCGACCTGATCGCCGAGCCACAGCCGCGCGTCGTGGTAGGCCTTGGCGATGACGGCGTGGGGGTTGGCCGGGTCGGCACCTGCGGGGCTAGCGGCCAGGGTCGCGAAGAACGTCTTCGGATCGGTGCCCGGCTCGAGGGCGATGTCCCGCAACGGCGGGGTCGCCGGTGCGGCTGGCTGCAGCCAGGGCAGCGCGGCAAAGGCCAGGTAGCGCACGTTCTGCGAGCGGCAGCGGGCGATGGCTCCAAGCAGCAGATCGATGAGCGGCTGCTGCCGGGGGTCCTGTCGGTCGAGGGTGATACCGGCGCCTTCGGCGGATTCGAGGGGGCCCACGTAGGCCGCCAGCTCGAACCGGTCGCGCAGCTCGGCCGCCGAGACTCCTCTGAAGCCGAGCGCCCAACCTCCGGCGACTTGTTTGGCCAGCTGGCGACCGATCTCGTCGGGAGCCATGGTGGCAGTGCCCGCTCCGGCGACCCTCACGACGAGGAGGGCTTCGTGGTCGTTGGCGCTGACCTCGATGTCGTGGGCCTCGTTGAAGTCGATGGCCGAGTCCTCGTCGGGGCCGGTCATCCGGGTGCCCTGCACCGAGAGCATGCCCTGCTTGGGCTTGGCCTTGAGGGCGACCAGGACTGCCACGCCGAGCCCAACGATCAGGGCGATCACGCAGCCGCCGCCGATCACGGTGCCACCGTAGGTCCAGTCGATCCAATCGAGCGCGTAGCCAAGCGCCACGAAGCCCCCACCAAAGGCGAGGCCGATGGGAGTGCCTATCCAACAGCCGCGGTTGGACAGCTGACTGTAGGTGACCGGCGCGCTGACCCGCGTCGTTCCCCGGAATGGGTCAGTACTCATGGGCGGAGTCTAGCCGGGGCGGCCGCCGGGTACACGGTCCGGTTCGCCTCACCCCCCCCGGGCAGGTCAAGGTGATGCTGCCATCGGGATCTTGCTCGCACCAGTCACCGCAGGGCTCGTCGGTCATGGAGGATAACGGAATCCAAGGGGGTGGAGGGGATGAGGGACAGTATGGCTGGGTAGGCCTATGACTTACATGCTCCCACATAGACCTGCCTGGCTGAGCGGATTCGAAGCCGTCGGCGGGCTGCGGGGGCGGCTCCGGCAGCTAGAGGCGGGCATTCGGGTGCACCCGGGCGCTGGCGCAAGTGGATGAGGGCGCTTCGGGGGAGGGCTGGCGACAGCGTGCGGAGCTCAGTGCATTGGGGGGCCGCGCGGTGCCGGGTGTCCTGCGGCTGGCTTGTCGTCCAGGTGATCGAGGATGCGGCGGATTACCGCAGGGTCGTGGATCTGGGCGATCGGCTTCATGCGGCCGCCGCAGCACAGCGAGTGCCGGAGCGGGAACGCCTCACCGGGGATAGCGAACAGCCCGCCTCGAGGCTTCCGCAGGTAATTGGCCTGATGCAGCGGTCCTTCGCACCAGGGGCAACCCCCGACCGCCACCTGCCGGGCGATCTCGGCATCCGCCTTCGTCAGTGACGCAAAGAACTCCTCACCCAACCCAAAAAAGGGCACCATCGATCACCTCCGGTCGTAGACAAATCGGAGGTGAGCCTCCTGGGAGACTTCTCGCAAGTTTTCTGGGGGGGCTCTTTTGCTCTTCCCTCAGAAAACGTGCTCAGGATCGGGCAATAGCCCCTCCATCTTCGTGCGCGTGCTCAGTCACCGCCATGCTCTACAAGCTGGCCCACCGGCCCAAGCGGTGAAGCCGCGTGACGGTCCGGCCGCCGAGCTTGGAGCCGGCGGCCGGCCGGCCTTGGCTAGCGTCGCTGCGGGCGCCGCGCGAGGCAGTAGAGCACCGCCGCTACCCCATCGACCCGCTGCAGCAGCTGCTCGTCGATGTCGGCGTATTGGCAGGCTGCTGCGTAGCGCAGCGCCGTGTGCGCCTCTTTGGCTTCGCCGAGCGCATCGTCAAACCGGTTGTTCCCTTTCGCCCCCCGCCGCAACTGCGCCTCCCCGGTGCCAGTAGCCACCCGACACCAAGCCCGCTGCAGCTGCGAAGCCAGCTCGCCGTTATGCGCCCGCACGTCGCAAACAACCCGCGTGATGTCGACAGCCAACGAGACGATCTCGTCAATAACTCTCAGCCCCATGACGACCCTCCTTCAGTTGCCTCTGCCTCTGCCTCCGCCTCCGCCTCCGCCTCCGCCTCTGCTTCTGCCAAGAACATTCCCATTGTCGGCGTCTGGTTCATATTCCATGGTCTGACTCCGCCGAGGTGCCTCACCATGTTGCAACGACTCATCACCGTCGCCCTCAATGCCTACCGTGAGGCGGTGCGCGCGCGGGTGCTGCTGGGGCTGGTCGGCGTAGCCTTTGTCGTAGCCTTCTACTCTTTGGTGGTCGGCGCCTTCACGCTCAACGACGCGCCACGGGTGGTCGCCGATCTGGGCTGCATGGCCATGAGCGTGTTCTCCATCGCTGTGGCCATCCTCATTGGGGCCACCGCGCTGCATCGTGAGCTGGAGCAGAAGACCATCTTGCCGCTCTTGGCTCGTCCGATTCGTCGCAGCGAGTACCTCGCCGGCAAATACCTGGGGACCATGCTGGTGGTGGCCGTCTTCGTGATGGCCGAGGGGGGCGTGGTCCTGATGATGAGCGCCGCCATGGCGGGGCGGTCGATCGGCTTGGTGCTCGGCCTCGGCTTTGGGCTCGTGGTCGCCCTCGTGCTGGCTGCCTGGCTGGTGCCGCGGTTGCGGACCTTTGGTCCCATCCCCTGGGCGGCCATCGTCTTGGTCGTGGGCATCATCTTGTGCGCGGTGGCTCCGACCGAACGGTCGATGATTCTCGCCTCGGCCGCCCTGACCTTGTTCGAGGTGGCCATCATCGCCGCCATCGCCACGTTCTTCTCCTCTTTCTCGACGCCCTTCTTGTCCGCCCTTCTCACGGTCTGGATGGTGCTGATCGGGCGGAGTGCCGACGCCATGACGCGGATGCCAGCCAAGGCTTTCGGCCAGCTCATCCACGACATCTTCGCCGTTATGTCGACGGTGGTGCCCAACCTGCACGTCTACGTGCCGGCCCGCACGCTGCTAACCGGTGAGGCGGCGGATGCCAACTTGTTGTCCTACGTGGCTATGGCTTTCGTGCAGAGCCTCGCCTGGTCGGTCGGGCTCTTGGCCGTTGCGGCCTTCATTTTTCGGCGGCGCGACTTCACGTGACCGGGACGGAGGCGAGCGAGCCGAGGGGCGGGGGGCCTGCTGCAACAGGGCGGCGCAGCCGTCTGGCAGCCATCCTGGTGGCTTGGGCCGTGGCGGTTGCGGCCCTCGGGGCCATCACGGCGCGGATTGTGGTCTCAGGGGAGGCCGAGATCGCTGCGAGTACCGCGGCCCTCATCGCCGGCGATGCCCACGAGGCGGTCGTCCGAGCGCGCCGGGCCGCGGGCTGGTATGCCCCTGGTGCGCCCCATGTAGCGGTAGCCTACGAGCGGCTCATCGCCCTGGCCCAGGCGGCAGAGGAGCACAAGCGGCGCGACATCGCCTTGCTCGCTTGGCGGGGGATCCGCACCGCCGCCCTCGAGACCCGGTGGCTGATCGTTCCGCACCGCGACGAGCTGCAACGGGCTAACGCCGAGATTGCTCGGCTCAGCGAGTTGGCAGGGCACGGCGATGGATCGTCCGGCGCGATAGCCGACCAGCAACTGGTCCTGCTGGCCGCTCACCAGGCACCTCGTCTGATGTGGGTCATGCTGCTGATCGCCTCGTTTGGGCTCGTGATCGCCAGAGCCCTGTGGTGGGCGAGGCTCGCGGCCGGCACCGGCGGTCGTCTGCGCTGGGCCCGAGCCCACTACCCGGCGGCACTCACGCTGCTCGGCATCGCCCTCTGGCTATTGGCACTGTGGCGAGCGTGATCTCGGGGGCTGCCCGGGGTGGGAGGCCGAGCTGCAGGCGAGGCTGCTCGTGCGCCTCGGGACCAATCCGCAACAGCCGACCTTTGCCGCCAGAAAAAGAGATTGAGAAAGCCGACCAGCGTGTACTATCGGCACGACTATGAGCTGGACTCACGACAAGGTGCTCGCCGAGGTTCGCACCGTGATCGAGCAGTACTCCGACGCTGCTGAAGGCGTCAGCGAGCAGACCGAGTTAGTCGGCGATCTGGGCATCGATTCGCTCGGCGTGATGGAGGTGGTCGCCGATCTCGAAGATAGATTCGACATGACCATCGGCGACGACGACTTGCGCACCGTGGCCACCTTGGGCGACGTGGCCACGGCCATCGAGGGACGGCTCCGCAAGGACGGAAGGATGACCAGCGCGTGAGCGAGTCGATGCGCACCGTCGTCCAGGCTCTCGAAGACGCCGCGGAGAGCACCCGGACGGGCTACCGCTTCATTGAGGAATCGAGCAGCGCCGAGCCGTTCTTCACCTTCAACGGCATCGAGCGAGCCACGGCGCGGTTTGCCGGCAATCTCCAGGCTCTCGGGCTGCAGAAGGGCGATCGGCTGGCGCTCATCCTGCCGGACAATCAGGACTTCGTCTTTGCCTTCCTCGGCGCCTTACGGGCGGGCATCATCCCGGTGCCGATCTACCCGCCAGTGGGGCTCCGCAAGCTGGGGGGGTACCTGGACAACACCCTCCACATCGTGGCCAAGAGCGCCGCCAAGATGCTGTTGACCAATGGGCTCATCAAAGGCTTGCTGGGCACCATCCAAGCTCAGGCGCCGGCGCTGAAGGACGTGGTGGCCATCGAGTCGCTGCGCCGCGCTCGAGAGACGCTCAAACCCGAGAAGGTGACGCTCGACGACACCTGTTTTCTCCAGTTCACCAGCGGCTCCACCTCCAAGCC
>JAUVCD010000301.1 GCA_030590865.1 Myxococcales bacterium
GGATCAGCTGCTCCCGTGACGAGCTGGGCCAGGTCATCGTGGCCCTCGGCTATCACCACACCGAAGAAGGGTACCTTCGCCCTCACAAGCCGAGGCGCCGCAAGCGCCGACGACGGCGCCGGCGAAGCTAGTCGTCGCCGAAGCTCGGCTTCCGTCGCGTGGCAAAGGCCGCCATGGCTTCCATCAAGTCAGGATTGGGTATCATGTGGGCCTGGCGCACCGCAGCGTACTCGAGGCCATCTTCGACGGGTTTGCCGCGCCCCCAGTTGAGGACTTCCTTGGTCGTCTCGACGGCAATGGGTGAGTTTTGGGCGATGATCTCGCCCATGGCTTGCGCCGCCTCCCACAAGGCATCGCGATCCTCGTGGATCGAGCTCAACAGGCCCATCGATAGAGCCCGCTCGGCGGTCACGTCACCTGCCGTGAAGGCCAGCTCGCGCACCATCCCTTCACCAATGATCGTTGCGAGTCGCTGCAAGCTACCGAGGTCGGCCACCATCGCCATGGCCGCCTCGCGTAGCGACAGGATGGCCTCCCGAGACGCCAGCCGAATGTCGCACGCCGCTACCAGATCGAGACCGCCACCGATGCAATGACCATGGATGGCCGCGATGACCGGCTTCCGGCAGCGCTCCGGGGCAGCACCGATGGCCTGAAAGCGACGGATGACTTCGATGAACTGCTGCTTGGGGCGTCCGCCGGGCTCGCCGGACATCAGCATGGGGAGCTCACTGCCCAAAGCCATGAAATCGATTCCTGCGCAGAAGGACTTGCCCTCGGCGGCCAGGACCACAGCCCGGGTATGGGTATCAGCACTCGCCTCGGCGAACACCTCGGGAAGCTCTTTCCAGAACCGATCCCCCATGGCGTTGCGCTTCTCTGGGTTGTTCATCACCACCCAGAAGACGCGGTCTTTCTTTTCGGTTCGGAATACTTGGTGCTCGCTACTCATGGGCGTCTCCTATCAGAACGAAGCCGACGTCAGCCGCGAGCGCAACAGCGGCGGCGCCGTACCTGTGCGCCGATCAGGGCTAACAGCCAGACGGCGCGAGGCTCGGGTGCACCCCCAGCGGGGGCCTGGCAGCCACAACCAGCGTTCCCACCAGGAATTGCGGCGCTCGAGCCCCCAACGCCAGAAGAGCTGGAGCCGGTCAGGACGATGTCATCGAGCACATAGAGGTCATCATCCGAGTCGCGCACCAGCACCGGCCGGGCACGCAACGGGGGACCGGCAGGGAGGGCGTCGATCTCACTCTGCGACCGCGTCTCGGCAGCTGCGAGATCGAGTCGCCATGCCCGCGCAACCTCCGGTCCTGCAATGGACCGCGTCTCACCATCGTCGATGAGCCACCAAGCCTCGGCGTCGCCTTCGGCCATCACCACCTCAGCTTCGCTGGGCCAGTCCTCGGTCACAGGCAAGGCCTCGACATCCCCGGTGGGCGCCGGCGCCTCATCCCAGAACGCCGAGAAGGACCACTGTTCAAAGGTGGCCATCGGAACGGGCCGTCGCACGCCGCTCAGCTCGATGGGCGGGCATTGCAGGGTCATTGGACTGCCCGTGAGCTCGATCTCCATCCCCAGGGCATCGTAGTCGACCGCGGCGCCCACTTCGTAGTCGGTGTCGTCGAACAGGCTCAAGGGCGACAGGACCGACAAACCGTGATCGCAGTGGCCGAGGGCGTCACACAGGTCGGCACGGTAGCGATCGGCGGTGACGACATGCTCGTCTGAGACCCCTTGGGCGGCAAAACCCAGGATCACGTCGATCGGCGTTTCAGGCTCGTCGGAATCGAAGGCCCATCCTTCGATGACATCGCAGCCAACCTCGTCGAGAACGCCGGTGGGCGGCGTATCGATGAGGGCACCATAAGACATGACCAGCGACATGTAGGGGGGCACGTAGACGCTCCCGAGCCCATCGACATTCTGTCGAATGTTGAAATGCAGATGGATGGTCGTCGGGGTGCCGCCGAACTCGTTGGACACCATGCCGAGCTGCTGCCCCCGCACCACCTCCTGCCCGGTAGTCACCTGCACGTCCGACATGTGGAGGTAATCGTAACGAGTGCCGTCGGCGGCGGTGAGGTAGACCGAGTAGCTGCCGATGTTGGTGATGGTCCCGTCGGTAGTCGCCACCGCCGGGTGGGTGCTGTTGTCACAGGTCGCTGGCCGGATGTCTTGGCCTTGATGGCCGGTGCCCGCAGGACAGAGGGGCATGTCCCATGAACGGATCTCGCAGTAATTATCCCGCCACGGATAGCTGTAATTGAAGGCGTCGCATTGGCCCCCGCCAGGCCCGTACATACCCCCTGGGTAGTAAACCTGTGTGTTGGCATAGGCCGGCGCATTCTCGATGGGAAAGCGCATGCCCGGCGCATAGACCGTGTCGTCCACCAGGCCCTCGCCCGAATCTTCTACGAGATCGCCAGGCGGCAGGTAGCTGAAGTCCTGGGCTAGGACCGAGGGCGCCAGCGTGGCCACGGCCATCGCAGTCGCCGCAGTGATGACCCACACCGGCAGGCGTGTCGCCCGGCTCACGGAGAGCCTCCTTGGCCTGCCCCACCGACGTAGCTGAGTCGAGCGGCAAGCTCGAGCAAGAAGCGGTCGTCGTCACAGCGCGGGTCGGGGTGGCTGCCGCACTCGAGCTCGAGACTGTAGGCCGCTCCATTCTCAATCCACGCGGCGCTCCAGATCCCGGTGTTCCGGGTCACAAAAGCGGGCTGGCCACGAATGCTGGCCCGACCCTGAGCTGGGGGAAGGTGACGGTATCGATGGGCAGCCCGGGTAGCGCTCACGGCAATGGTGATGCCATCGAAACCGGTAGAGGAAGCCACCCAGAGAGGCTTGGCGATGATGATGGCGCGCCTCAGGGCCTCGGGCTGGTTGACGACCAGCACCGGCACCGTGGCTCGCTCCACCGCCGCCTGAGCTGAGGACGGCAGCATGGCGCGGGCGGTCAGGTCGACCGCCGTCGCTGGCGGCCAGGCAATGGGCGAGACCACCAACTCGGGCTGGGGCACCGCGGCTGTCTTGGTGCTAGGCGGCCCCGAGTCGATCGCTGAGCCTGGTCGCTCGGCACAGCTGGGGATCGAGACCAGCAACATCCCGATGGCAAGTAAGGATGTCCAGCTCGGGGCAACATCGACCCCTGACACGGCCGGGGAATGAAAAAGTCTCGGCGGGCTCATGAGCAGCAGTGGGTCCGACCGGCTCGATGCGCTTGTCCACGAGCTCGAGCCGTACCGGGCCATCTATTCTACGTGTTCAGGAGGGTTTGCCCAGCTGCACGCACCGATCCGGTCCATGGCATCACAGCAGCTGATGCAACATGGACCCGAGCGACCGCCGCTGGTCGAAACGCCAGAGCCCAGCCGCACGAGCCACCTGGTAGGCCTCTTTCAGCTCCACATTGCTGGGTCGGCGGTTGATCGCAGCGTGTTTCGGCTCCCCTGCTGAGCCCGGTTGGCCGACTTCGTTGTCCGGACGATATTGAGCCATCAAGTTGACGTAGGTGTCTGGGGACAGCTCCTCGGCAAGCCAGCCCATGATGGCGGCGGTCTCGGCCAGCTTGCCGGGCATGACCAGATGGCGGACGAGCACCCCACGACGCGCCAAGCCCTGGCGATCGACCATGAGAACGCCAACCTGCCGCTGCATCTCGGCGATCGCTGCGCGCGCCTGCTCTGGATAGTCCTCGGCCTGCAGCAGCTGCCGCGCCGACTCACTGTCCCAGAGCTTAAAATCAGGCATGTAGATGTCGACGATGCCATCCAAGAGGCGCAGCGAGGAGACGGCGTCGTAGCCGCTGCTGTTGTAGACGATAGGCAGGCGCAGACCGCCCTTGATGGCAGCAACGACCGCCTCGACCAGTTGGGGCACGACATGGGACGGGGTGACCAGGTTGATGTTGTGACAGCCCCGTTCCTGCAGCCCGATCATGAGCTCGGCGATACCCTCGGCAGCGAGCTCGAGCCCACCCCGTCGCTGGGAGGTGTGCCAATTCTGACAGAACACACAGCGCAAGTTGCATTGCTGGAGAAAGATGGTGCCCGAGCCACAAGTGCCGCGCAGCGGATCCTCCTCGCCGAGATGCGCATCGGCGCCGGACACCATGGCGCGTCGCCCGGTCTCGCAGAGCTTCGTCTCTCCACCGTGCCGGTCGATGCCACAGTGGCGAGGACAGACATGACAGTTGCGGAGCTGGTCCAGGGCCGCCTCGACGCGCTGGTCGAGTTGGGCCTGACCGAGCTTTAGGTAGGCCGGTTCGAGGTCATCATCGAGGACGAATTGCGCATCCGAGCTTTGGCCAGAACCCACCACCCAATGATGGTGGCCACTAGGTCGGTGAATGGCAAGCCGCCAAGAGGCACCTGCAGCCAGCTTGGATCCATCTCGACCCGCTGACGCTGACAGGTGCCGAGTTGGACCATCCAGGCGGTGGCCGTGGTATGAGGCGGGCGTACCCCGGTTGGGGTTTCAGTCGAGGCGTTCGCTTTGGTGTCGCTGGGGATCGATTTCGGGACCGCCCACACCCGGGCCGTAGCAAGCCCAGGCGCGGAGGAACGAGGCGCCACGCCTGGCGAGGTGCTGGACGTCAACGCTTGGCCCGAGAGCGTTGTGCCATCCATGGTGTTGGTGCCCCCGGAGGGGATTGTGGTGGGCGACGCAGCGATCACTGGCGCCCGTCAGCGTCCCAGCTGTGCCGTCCACGGGCTCAAGCGATTGCTCGGCCGGCTGCCCGAGGACTCGATCGCCAGAACCGTGGCAAGCCGCTCCGGCGGCTCGCTGTGCTTGTCTGGCGCGCAGCTGACGGTCCGAACCGCCGAGGGTGTGGCCATCACCGCCGAAAATGCCGTCTCCGCCGTGCTGCGCCATGTGGCCAGTCAAGTGCTCGGGCCCGCGGCAGAGTCGCCTGCGGCGGTGATCACAGTGCCTGAGTGGTACGGCCCCAGCCAGGAGAGTGCGCTCATCGCAGCAGCACGCAGGGCGGGCCTCCAGATCTTGCGACTAATCGACGATGCCGCTGCCATGGCCCTGGCTTTGGCGTTCCAGGAAACGAGCGAACGCACGGTGGGGCTCATCAATGTGGGAGCTGGCTCGTTCGGCGTGGCCTTCATCAACATCGCCCCCAAATCCATTTTCCTGCTGGCCAGCGCCAGCGATCGGCGAGTGGGCGGCTGTGATGTGACCGCCAGATTGCTGAGCGAGAAGATGGGCAGCCAGCTGGGCACCGAAGGACCGGCCCAGGAGCCCTTCCGTCAGGCTATCGAGGAGATGACCCAGCAGCTCGCCCTCGGCGACGAGGTCAGGCGCAACGTGCCGGTCAGCGACGGCAAGATGATTGAGCTCGCCATCAATGGCAGTGAGCTCGACGATGCCCTCGACGTGTTGCGAGAGCCTGCGGCTGAAGTCTACGCCGACGCCCTGGATGATGCCGCACTCGAGCCTGAGGAGGTGGACGCGGTCTTCGCCACCGGCGGTATGAGCACCCTGCCGCTGCTATCGGACTTCATCTTCGATTTATCAGGCCAGGTGCCCCAATGCGGTCCAGAGCTACAGGGCCTGGCAGCCCGTGGCGCAGCACTTCAGGCCGCCATTCTGTCCGGCGAAATTGACGGCCCACTGGTGTTTGACGGCAAGTCCACCGGGTCGCTCAATGTGTCGGACTTCGAAGAGGGCGGGTAGCCCGCTGGCACGCGGTGCTAGGCGAGAATTCACGGGCCATCATCCCCGCTAGGGGCGCGTGAATTTGGTGGCGGATGGTGGACTCACCACATTAGCCTGACACCCACGACGGTCTGGGCATGACGAAGACAAGCAAGGTAACCAAGAGCACGCCCCCGACGCTCACCCAAGCGCGGTCGCTGATCGATGGGTGCCGCAACATCGGCGATGTGCTGGGCCAAGGGCACCACTGGGTGCAACGGAGCTACCTGCCGGCCCTGCGCCGTCTCGCCAAGGCGCGGAGCCGAGCTGATCGACGGGCCGGCGCCCGAGGCTACGAGTTGCTCGGCGGCCTGCACGACCTCAACGGTGCACCACGAGCCGCCATCCGCGCCTACCAGCGCAGCTTGCAGCTCCAACCCAAAGGGGCTCGAGCGTGGCGTGCAATCGCCTGCATGTTGGAGAATCTCGGCCACTTCCAGCGAGCCCGACACGCATTGTTGAAAGCCGAGGCCCTCGACCCAGACGACGGGTTGGTGACCGCCGATCTGGAGCGCATCGACTGGGCCCTGTTCCACCCTTGCCCGGTGCTCTTCGAAGAAGGAAGCGTACCCTTGGAGGTGAGCGAAGCCCTCGCAGCGGGCCGCTACGCCAAAGGCCAGGAGTTGCTGGGACGCAAGCGGTCGACACGGGTCCGCCAGCTGCGCGCCCGCATTCACGGAGCGCGGGGCGAGGTCGACGGCGTGGTCCGCCAGTGGACCGTCATCGCCAATGGCAAGGGACCGGTCCACCCGCAACATGCCGACTGGTTCTATGCGCTCCAGGGCCCAGCTGCTGCCGACGCCCGTTTGTGGCGGGTGATGCTCTGGAAAATTCGTCCCAAGCTCGATGGCGGTAGCTTCAACTACTCGGAGAGCTTGTGGGATGTGGACGTACCCATGGCAAAGCGCTTCGAGCTCCATTCCCGCTGCGAGCTGGCCCGCTGCGAAGGCGACGTCGAGGCACTGCTGGCCCTGGCAGCCAAATATCCGACGTGGCGCGAGCCTGGACAACACGCACTCAGGCTCGGTGACTCGACCAAGGTCATCGCCCTGAAAGGACGAAAGGCATGACCGACTCGAAACCTAGCGACAGCCAAGAGGGAGCCATGAGCACCGGTCACGTCCAACGACGCTATGGCTCAGGGATGGAGCTGGCCGAGCTGCCCTGGTTCGGGCTGAGCGAGGGCCGCCTACGGCTCGTGGACGACCAGATTGGCCCGATTGTCGACGTCCATACCCACTTGGCGCTGACCTACGGCCGCCGCCGGTCCGTCAATCTGTTGGCCTCCCCAGGCCCGACCCAACACTACCTGCCGATGGACGGCCCGCTCGACATGGACGTCTATCAGAACCTCAATTTCACTCCCGCTGATTTGAGCGCCATGAAACGGGACCTGGGACTCGGTAGCTTCACCAGGGGAGGCATGCGGGCGACTCACACGGTGCCAAACCTGCTGAGCGAGATGGCCGAGCTCGGCCTGCGATGCTCGGTGGTGCTGCCCATCGAGCTGCCCATTTTGTCCCACAACGCCGAGACCTACCTGGAGGCCGTTGCGACAACCCCCGAGATCATCAGCTTCGGCTCGATCCATCCTCACGCCCGTGACGCCGCCGACCAACTGGCCGAGCAGCAGCGGCTCGGCGCCAGAGGCGTCAAGCTCCACCCGGCGGTGCAGATGGTCGCTGCCGACCACCCTCGGGCGATGGCCTTGTACCCCGTCTGCGCGGAGCTCAACCTGCCGGTCTTGTGGCACTGTGGCCCGGTCGGCATCGAGACGGCGCTCGGGCGCCGGCGCTCTCAGCTCAAGCACTACTGGCGGGCAGTCCACGACAACCCAGCGACCACGTTCATCCTTGGACACTCAGGTGCTCTGCAAATGGAACAAGGGCTCGAGCTGTGCAAGAGCTACCCAAACGTCCACCTCGAGCTGGCCAGCCAAGGGTACCCCAACGTGGAGCGCATCGTGAACGAGGCACCGATCGACCGAGTGATGTACGGCTCGGATTGGCCTTTTTATCACCAGGCCATTGGCATCGCCAAAGTGCTGATCGCGACCCGAGGCAAACCGACGGAACGGCGGCTCGTACTCCACGAAAACGCCGCCCGACTGTTTGGGCTCGAGCTGAGCTGACAACGTCCGACCCCCAGATCACGGTGGTTACGGCCCCAGTCGTTCAACCCATTCAGACCACGACCACAGCCGCTCGGTGCTAGGCTTAGGCCGATACCGCGGGTCGAGCAGCAGCGGTTAGGAGAGCTGGGATGAACTACGCCAAGCTTTGGTTAGGGCTTTGCACCGTGGTCTGCGCCTTGGCAACCACTGAGGCGTCGTGGGCCACGCCCTACGTTTTTCAGGTAGAGGGCGACACGGTCCTCAAGACGGACACCTATCAAACCCCCACCTGGGACCTGGTGAACCTCACCTACAGCTATGAGGATCCCGTCGTCCTGGCGATTCCCAACACCAACGGCGGCAACCCAGCCGATTTCCGCATCCGGAACATCACGGCGACGTCCTTCGAGCTCACCCTCGCTGAACCGCCGAGCGAAGACGGCCCTCATGTCGCAATGACCATCTCCTATCTGGTCGTCGAATCGGGCCAGTGGAAGCTGCCAGACGCACAAAAAATCGCCGCGGGCTTCGTGGATCTGACCAACGTCAAATACAAGGGCGGCGGCTCGTTCATGACCGTGGGGCTGCCCTCGGGCTTCACCAACCCCATCGTACTCGCTCAGCTCCAGGGTCAGGCGAATGAGCAGAACAACATCCCGTCCCAGGTATCGAGTCCCTGGATCACCACCACGGTCCGCAACGTCACCGGCAGCTCCTTCGAGCTGGCCCTAGAGGGGTCAGAGTGCACGCTGAGCTCGGTCTCGATACCCGAGCGGGTCGGCTGGGTCGCCATCGAGGGCAACGTGATCAGCCAGTTCATCGACTCGGACAACGTCAGCGTGGCCTATGAAACCATCGACACGGGCCACGTCGTGACCGGCTGGGACAACGGCGGCGTAACCGTCGGCTTCAACAACGCCTATGCCTTCACGCCCTTGTTCGTAGCGAAGCTCCAGACCCGGAATGAGGATGACGGCGGTTGGGTGCGCTACTCGAGCCTGGGAACGGGCAGTGTGGCCCTGAGGGTGGACGAGGACCAGTGCCAGGACTCGGAGCGGTTCCACACCGGCGAGCAGGCAGGGCTGTTCGTCTTCTCCCAGAATTTCCGGGTTCAGGACGACGACCCGGATGGTGACGGCTGGACGAGCCCCAACGACAACTGCCCCATGGTGGCCAATCCCGCCCAGAGCGACGTGAACAACAATGGCGTCGGTGACGCCTGCGATTGTGGCGATGGCCTGGTGGTCACCGGCGAACAGTGCGACGACGGTGCGCCCCAGAGCGGTGACGGCTGCTCGAACAGCTGCACCATCGAGCCTGGTTGGAGCTGCGGCGGCTCGCCGAGCGTCTGCACCCCGATCTGCGGCGACGGAATGATCGTGGGCTCCGAGCAGTGCGATGACGGCGCCACCTCCGGCGGCGACGGCTGCTCGAACGTCTGCTCCATCGAAGCAGGCTGGATTTGCAGCGGCGAGC
This sequence comes from Myxococcales bacterium, assembly GCA_030590865.1. Classification (GTDB taxonomy): domain Bacteria; phylum Myxococcota_A; class Polyangia; order Polyangiales; family Polyangiaceae; genus JAPYTK01. The sequence continues at coordinate 9,296 of JAUVCD010000301.1, forward strand.
CCAGCGTCTGCACCACCGTCTGCGGTGACGGCATCATCGTCGGCGCCGAGCAGTGTGATGACGGCGACACCCAGGGCGGCGACGGTTGCTCGAACAGCTGCGTCGTCGAGCCGGGCTGGACCTGCGGCGGCGAGCCCAGCGTCTGCTTCACCACCTGTGGCGATGGTGTGATCGCCGGCTCCGAACAGTGCGACGACGGGGGCAACACGCTGGGCGACGGTTGCTCGAACATCTGTAACATCGAGCCGGGTTGGACCTGCAGTGGTGAACCCAGCGTCTGCACCACCGTCTGTGGCGACGGCATAATCGTGGCCGCCGAACAGTGCGACGATGGCAACTCGCTGGCTGGCGACGGTTGCTCGGGCAGTTGCTCGATCGAGTCCGGCTGGACCTGCCTGGGCGAGCCCAGCGTCTGCACCACCACCTGCGGCGATGGGCTCATCGCCGGCACCGAGCAATGCGATGATGGCGCCGCCAGCTCTGGCGATGGTTGCTCAGCCAGCTGCGCGGTCGAACCTGGGTGGAGCTGTGTCGGTGAGCCGAGCGTCTGCACTCCAGGTTGTGGCGATGGCATCATCGCCGGCTCGGAGGCTTGCGATGACGGCAACCTCGCCTATAGCGATGGCTGCTCAGGCATTTGCGAGGTATCGATCGGCTGGACCTGCGACGGCGAGCCGAGCGAGTGCGACACCATCTGCGGCGACGGCATCACCGTCGGCGACGAGGAATGCGACGACGGCAACGCCCAAAATGGCGACGGCTGCTCGAGCAGCTGTGAGGACGAAGGCAGCTCGAGCAGCACCTCGAGCGGCACCGGCGGAAGCTCCACCTCCAGCGGCGCCGGCGGCGCTGGGGCCTACGCCAGCGATCTAGAAGACTACGACGTGAGCGGGCGGGGGTGCATCTGCAATCTCCACGGGTCCCGATCACCCCATGGTTGGCTGCTGCTCACGCCGCTGGTGTTGCTGCTGCGGCGGCTCAGGCAGGGGCGCCGGCGCGCCACCGGGGCAAGCGGTAGCTAGCCCGAGCAACGAAGCAACGCCGCGCGATCGGTTGCCCAAGCGGCAGGTCTGGGCCGATCACGCACAGGTGCCGTTAGTACAAATCTTGTTGCCGTTGTTGCACGGGCTGTTGTCCGGGTCGTTTCCGTCGCAGTTGTAGGTGCCCGTGTCCTCCTGACACGTCTCGGTGCAGTCGGTGTCGGTGTCTGGCCCGTCACAGGAGTTGCCGGTGTGCTGGTCGCAGTTCCCGCTGCCGCAGGTGTCCGTGCCCGTACAGTAGAGGCCATCATCGCACGCGTTGCCGTTCGGCTCGGGGGAAGTGCAATTGGTGCTGGACTCGTTGCAGGCCTCGCTACAGTCGCTGTCGCCGTCTTCGATGTCCCCCGCACAAGGGTTAGTGCCGTGGACGCTGCACGTGCCGCCACCACAGGTGTCACTGCCGTTGCAGTAGACGCCGTCATCGCACGCGTTGCCGTTCGGCTCGGGGGAAGTGCAATTGGTGCTGGACTCGTTGCAGGCCTCGCTACAGTCGCTGT
>JAUVCD010000515.1 GCA_030590865.1 Myxococcales bacterium
CCATGTCGCTGGTGCCGAAGCCCTCGGTCCCGGGCTCCTCGCCTGGCTCGGAGCGCAGGAAGGCGAGCGCGTCGACCAGTGCAACGATGATCAGCTCATGGCTCGTCTCCACCTCGTCGGTGCCGAGCACGTCGAAGAAGACCGACTCGCCCGTGGCGGGATTGTGAGACGCAAGGCCCAAGGGGTTGTCGGCACCCCGCCCCCGCAGGAAACGATCGATGGCCCGCAGCCGCCCGTCGGTACCACCAGGACGCCAGACGCCCGGCAGCCCCTCGTCGTCGAACGCCTGCTGGAGCACGCGGCTCATCCAGGCGTTGAAGAGGGTGGTGGCGACAGCGTCCTCGCGATCGATAGTCGATGGGGCCGGGTTGTAGGTGGTCTCAACGCCTGAGCGAGCCTGATACCCTCGCTCAATCCAACCGGTCAGCCGGGTCTGCACCTCATCGATGGCCTCCTCTTCGCTGTCGTAGAGGGCCTTGATTCGCTGATCGGCCGGATCGTCCGGCGCGGCACCGAGGTCGCGGGCGTAGTCAATTGAGGCCAACATGTTGACGGCCAGCAGCTTGCCCACCGACGACTCGACGTTCCCCTGAATCTCGGCCATCTTGTCGACGCCCGCCTTGCCTTCTTGGATCGCTTCGCCCAGCTTGGTGCTGATGGTGTGGACCCGAAAACCGGCATCCCAGGGGCCACCGAAGTACCACTCGTCGTTGCTGAGCGAGCCGTCAAAGGACAGCCCACTTGGATCGTTGTTGGCGGCGGCCACGTAGCCCGAGGCCGGGTTGATCGACGTCGGGGTGGCATCGAAGGGCACCACGCAAGCGTAGGGATCGCTCTGACCGGGCCCTTCGTCCACTTGGCCCTGAGTGATGGGGATCTCGAAGGCCCGATATTTGGTACCGTCGAGCAGCTGGTTGGGATCGGCGCCGCTGGCCCACTCACCGTCGGACTCGCGCTCCAGGTAGCCGCGACAGGGCACCGCCTGGTAGGCGCTGTACATGATGTTGCCCGCCGAGTCGGCCACCGCGTAGTTCTGCGAGGTAGCCACCATGCCCCGCAAGGCCTCGCGGAACTCGTAGACGTTGCCGGCGTGACCGATGGCATCGAAACCCCCGAGGACCGCCGCGGCATCGAAGCCCGCGTAGTCGAAGCTGACGGCGGTGATCACGCCATCGTCATCCATGTCGCCAGGCACCACCAGATCGCCTTGCATGTTGACCAGCGCCTCGCCAGGCGCGAGCTCTTCGTCCGGCGAGGCGCTGCGCCCTTCGATGTCAGCAATCCAGCGGCCATCGAAGGTCTCCCAGCGGCTCCAAGTCTCGGTGCGTCCCACGCTCTCGAGCATCGGCACGTCGGCGATGACGTAGACCTCTTCTATCTCGACCAGCTCACGGGAGAGCCCGTCGAACTGGCTGCGCACGGGCAGGCCATTGGAGTCGAGCTCGATCTCTTCACGGTACCAGTCGGTGACATCGCCCATCAGCTGGGTCGTGCCCCAGGCCACCTCGCCGTTGGTGCCCGTCGCCAGGACCGGGAAGCCTGGAACGGTCAGGCCGAGCTGGTGGGTGTCGCCCCTGCCGAACACGCTGGTGTCGAGCCCCAGCCGATAGAGAAACGAGGGAACAACCATAGACAGGTGGCCGTCAGTGGCCAGCAAGGCGGCACCGGTCTGCGATGCGTCACCTGATACGGCCCAGGTATTGGAGCCGAAACCTGCCTCGTCATCGCGATTCAACCGCACCTGCAGCTGATCCATCCGAGCCGCCAAGCGCTCCAATAACGCGGCCGGCACGGGCTTGTTCGACCCCAGGCTGGTCGATCGGGTAAGGCTGCCGTCGATGGACTCGAAGGCGCCGAGCCCAGGGGCCGAGGCGACCGGATGGATGGGCTCGATTGCCTTCCACAGATCCTCGATGGCCCCGGCCCGGCGCAGATCCTGGAACGCCGCGCCTTCGAACAGGGTGGGCAGCATGGCCGCCGTCGCAGCCCGGCGCACGTCGCCGGTCTCGTAGCTCGACTGGAAAATCACCATGGCGACCATGGCCGCTACGTCCAACCGATCGAAGGGCTCCATCGCCGAGCTGGGTGAGCTGGCGCCGAGCAGGCTCTGCGCCAGAAACAGCTCACTGGGAGGGGACACCTCATCGGCCTTGGCCCGCCTGACGTACTCGTTGATACCCGCCGCAAATGCGTCGACATATTCGCCGAGCTCAGGCGAAAACCTCGCAGCAATCTGCTGGGCCAGATAGGTCATGCCGATGCCGCGAGCCTCCTGGTCGATGTCGAGAGCCGCATCGCCGAGCAATTCGGAGACGGTGCCGGTGCCCATCCGGCGGTTCAGGTCCATCATGAAGTAGCGATCTCGGCCCATGACGAAACCCTGGACGTAGGCCAGATCACGCCGATTGCTCGCGTAGATGTGGGGCACGCTGCCTTCGGTGCGCACCACGTAGACCGGGCGTAACAGCTCGGGAAACACCCAGGTCTCGTTCTCGGCTACCGCGAGGATTTTCTCGTGCGGGAGCAGCGGCGGATCATCGGCGCAACCGGCTAGCGAGCAACCAATGACGACGCTGACCACCCCCAACAGCGAACGAGACGAGCAACTCATGAGAATCGTTTCCTTCAGACGGGACTCGAAGTCCAGTCCGTACGGCTTTTCGAGGGGCTCACGGTAGCGTACCCTCCCGAGATCTATGGTGCCGAGATTAGCCACCTTCGCGGGCTTCGCCGTCGCCCTGTGCGCCTGCAGCTCGGGAGCGCCGACGGAGCGGACGGGGCGGGCGCTGCAGCGGTCGGCCGAGGAGGCCGGCACTGCGCCTCACGCCTTTCCGCTGGACACCTTTCCGATGGGCCTGCCAGGCCTTGATCCTCTCGAACCGGTCAGTCTGTACCTAGTGCTGGACGGCCCACCGGCGGCGGAGGTCCTGCCGCCAGGGCTGCCGCTCGACCATCCGACCACTGTCGCCCGAGTCGGCGAGCGTCTCGCCGCCATCGCCGCTCAGCACGACCGGCTTCGGCCGCATCTCCAGAACCGCGCCATCCCCATCATCGCCGAGCTGAGCCGCCTGGCCAACGTGGTCCAGGTGCTCGCTCCGGCCGGTGAAGCAGCAGCGCTCGGCCGCTTGCCAGGGGTCACCCGAGTGGAGCTCGTGCCGACGCTGAAGCCGGCCCTGCAATCGGCCTTGCCCGTGGTAGGCGCCCCCGATGTCTGGGCCCAGGCCACGCCCTACCATGGCGACGGTCTCAGGGTGGCCATCATCGACACGGGGCTCGACTATCTGCACGCCGATTTCGGCGGCAGCGGCGACCCGAACGAGTACGACGCCAACGATCCGGCAGTGGTCGAGTCGGGCAGCTTCCCGACCGTCCGGGTGATCGGCGGGTGGGACTTCGCGGGTAACGACTACGACGCAGGCAACTCGGAAAAGAACACCCCGGTCCCGGACCCCGATCCGCTGGACTGCAAGAGCGGGCATGGCTCCCACGTGGCCGGGATCACGGGTGGCAACGGCGTGCTCCTCGACGGCACCGTCTTCAGCGGGCCCTACGACCAGAGCTACGACCCGGCCCTGTTCCGACTAGCCCCGGGGGTGGCACCCCGAGTGTCCTTCTACGCCTACAAAGTGTTCGGCTGCGGGGGCAGCACCAATCTGCTGGCCTCGGCGCTCGAGCGTGCCGCCGACCCGGACCAAGACGGCATCTTCGACGACCGGGCCGACGTGGTGAACGGCTCGCTCGGCTCGTCCTACGGCCTCAAATCGCCGGTCAACGCCCAGATCATCAAGAATCTCAACACCGTGGGCACGCTGGTGGTCATCGCGGCGGGCAACGAAGGACGGACCTTCTTCATCACCGGCACGCCGGGCGCCTACCCCGAGGTGCTCAGCGTTGCCGCCAGCGCAGATCTCGACTTCGTGACCCTCACCGCCACCGCGCCCGAGTCGGTCGCTGGCGACTATCCTGGGTCAGAAGGCGCCTTCACCACACCACTGCTCCAGACCGGACCCATCACCGGCAAGCTCGTCCACACCGCGCCCTACGACGCCTGCGCGCCCCTGGAAAACGCCAGTGAGCTGAGCGGCAATATCGCTCTCATCGACCGGGGCACCTGTCTGTTCGTCGACAAGTTCACCCGCGTCGAAGCGGCCGGCGCGATCGCGGGCATCGTGATCGACAACCTGGCGAGTGATGCCCCCTTCACCATGGGCGGAGGCCAGGCCAGCCAGACCATTGCGGGCGTCTTGATTCGGCGAGTCCACGGCGATCTGCTCAAGAGCGAGCTCGACCAAGGGGTGACCGTCACCCTCGACGGCAGCAAGCGCTACGAGGGACTAGGAAGCGAGACCATGACCGGCTTCAGCTCCCGAGGGCCGAGCAGCGCCGATCCCATACTGAAGCCAGAGATCGCAGCGCCGGGCTATGCCATTGATTCGGCCAATGCGGGATCGGGAGTCGACCCGCGGCTCTCACAAGGCACCTCGATGGCTTGTCCGGTGGTGGCCGGCGCAGCGGCCCTGGTCCGGGAGGCTCATCCCAACCTCGGCCCAGGGGACATCAAAGCGCTGATCATGAACGGCGCAATGCCCCTCGGCGACAGCGACGACGTGGCCTTCCCCCTGTCGATGCAAGGCGCCGGACGGTTGGACATCGTGGCCTCGGTGGGCCATCACGTCGTCGTCAAGAACGACGCCGAGGACGACACCATCGCCCTGTCCTTCGGCGCCGTGATCAGCGATGAGCCGGCCTCCGCGTCCCGCACCGTCATCGTGCAGAACTTCGGCTCCGAGCCAGTGACTTACGAGGCCTCGGTAACCCACACCCGAGCGCTGCCCGGAGTGACCGTTACCGTCGAACCAGCCAGCTTCACGGTGGCAGGCGACGAGACCAAGAGCCTCACCGTCAACCTCCACATCGACCCGGACGAGCTGGGCGCCCCGGGACCGGACGCCTTCACGCCGACGATCCAATATGATCTGCCGCGGCACTACCTGACCGAGGCATCAGGCCATATCCACTTGACGGACCAGGCCGAGACCGCCAGCCAATCCATCGCCCTGCCCTTCCACGCCGTCCCGCGGGCCGCCACCGGTCGTACAGCCCAGGTGCTGCAAGGCTGTTCGCGCGAGCAACCCGCCGACACCGTCGCCCTGGCGCTGACCGGCGATTCGGCACACCCCGAGCCGGTGGTCACCGTCTTCGAGCTCGGCGCCATCGACCAGGAGAACCCCAATGGAGCCGACGACCCCTCTCTGGCGATGCTCGATCTGCGTGCCGTGGGGGTAGCGACCAACCACGCCACCGCCAACTCGTTCGAAGAGGTGTCACTGCACTTCGGCGTTGCCGTGACCGGCGAGTGGACCACGCCGGCCCAGGGCCCCTACAGCCCCATCGTGGTGTTGCTCGACACTGATCTGGATCCCGACCCGGATTACATGATCAGCGCCGCGCCCTTCACCAGCTGGTCCCCCTACGCCGACGTGCTGGTGACGAGCACTTGGAGTCTCGAGACAGGCTGGCCCGTAGCCACCCGCCGATTCTTGAACATGGTGCCAGCCAACGTGGCCGCCACCTACCCGTTCTACAATGGCGTCATGGTCTTCAGCGTCTTCGCCCAAGACGTCGGCCTGAGCGAAGAGGTTACGTCCTTCCGCTATTCGGCGATGAGCCAGACCATTTTCAACGGCGCCGTAGAGCAGACCCCCTGGGGCACTCACGACTTCGCCAAGCCGCGGCTCGACACGGCCCGAGAGGCCCCGACGCCTGGCCTGCCGTTGTTCTCAGGAGACGAGCCGATCCTGATCCACCTAGGCGAAGATGCCCTTGATGGCGAGCTCACAGCAGCCTTGCTATTGCACCACACCAACGCGCCAGGGCACCGCTTCGAGGTGGTCGATGTGACCGCTTTCACTAGCGAGCAGATCACCCTGTCCCACAACTTCCCGTCCGACCTGGCGCCGGCTGCGAAGGTGACGGGCAAGCTCGCAGTGCGCAACGATGGGGCACTGCCGCTTCAGGGCGCCAAGCTGTCCATCTCGGTGGCAGGCGCCACCGTGTCCTTCACCGCCCCAGCCCAAGGAAGTTGCGAGATCGGCGAGCCCTCGGAGGAGCAGCCAGAGGCACCGCCGAGCACCGAATGTGAGCTCGGCACCATCGCGCCCGGCGCATCGGTCAGCGTCATGGTCCAGTTGGTCACCGACGCCAAGGCCGCCGCGGCACAGCTGACCATGAGCGTGACCTCCGATTCGAGTTGTACCACCGCGCTCGAGGTCCCGATGGGCGTCGTGCCGCCCACCGCCACGGCTCCGCTCGATGTGTCGGGCGGCTGCGGCTGTCGCCTGGTGACTCAACATGACGGGGACGACGCACCACGGTGGTGGATGCTCGCCTTGGTCGCCGCTGCCGCCGGCAGACGACGGCGCGACTAGTATGGACGAACGCGAATTGCTCGACCGCCTAGACGCCGGTGAGATCGTCGTCCTCGACCGGGCTGACTGGGAGTCGCTGAGCCCTGCTTTCGAGCTGGTCGAAGAGCACGATACCCACATGAGTGGGATACTGCGCCTGGTTCGCCACTCGGGTGGACTAGCAGCGGTGGAGCAACCCTCGCCAGAGCAACGGACCATTCGCCCCATGCCAGACATGGACACCGCCCGAGCTTTCATCGCCGACCGTCTCGAGACCTACGACCGCATGTGGGACGGCTGCGGCTGCAAGATCGATTATCTACACTGAGCGGGTAGGCATTACTGCGCTCTACGGCGCAGCTGGCCGTAGCGTAACGCACCGAGATCGCTCCCTCAGTCAACGAATAATCGTCTCGACAACGTGTGCTGAAGTTCGCCAGCGTCCGAGGTTCTGGTAAGAGGGAACCAGGGGAGCCGCAATGGTCGACAAGAAATCCAAGCCCGAAGACAAAGTCACTGACGAAAAGAAACAGGCGTTGGACGCCAAGGACGACGACGCCAAGGACGACGACGCCAAAGACGACGACGCCAAAGACGACGACGCCAAAGACGACGACGCCAAAGACGACGACGCCAAAGACGACGAC
>JAUVCD010001066.1 GCA_030590865.1 Myxococcales bacterium
TCATTGGTTCTCGACGAGGAAGGCGTTGATGGGTCGGCGCACAACTCGATTTGATGCAATTTTTCGGCGTCGAACCTACCGAAATCAGATCGGTTTTCGAGATGTGATCAATGGTGAGGTCGGGCGCCCCCTCTGCCGCCAGGCACAGGTCCTGGCGGCAATCACCCCGCCAGCACGCGAGACCACCAGACCGGGAGCAGAGCCTCCGTCATGCTCGCGCCCGGAGTGCGTGCCGCTTGCGCAATCGTCGCTGCGTCCATAGCCTGCGTCGGGTTTCAATCAGTCCGATCTTCGCCGCGAGAAGGTTCATCCGGAGTGTTGCCATGAAGTCGAGTGTCAAGATCCTCCTGCTCTCCCTCTGCGGCGCCCTGGGCCTGTACTCCCTGGTCTCGGTCGGCTGGGCCGACATGGACGTGGGCGAGGCCCGGCAAATGCCCTACAGCGGCCGCCTCGAGCTCGATGGCGAGGTCGTCAGCGGCGACGTGGACTTCCGCTTTGGCTTCTTCGGGACCGCAGGTGGCGACGCCAGCTGTCTGGCGGTGGAGCCGCCGGGGAGCTGCGGGTACTGGTGGGAGGAGCAGCTCGCCGTGCCGATCACCGGCGGCGCGTTCAGCGTGGTGCTGGGCTCCAGCACGCCGCTCGGGGACGTGGTGTTCGCCCAGCCCGAGCTACACCTGGCCATCGCAGTGCGAGATAGCAGCAGCAGCGTCTACACCATCCTGGGCGCCAAGAAGCGGGTCTACGCGGTGCCCTTCGCCAACCGCGCCGCGGCGAGCAATAACTTCGAGGTGATCGGCGATCTGACCGTGGGAGGCAGCGCCACCACCGGCGCCATCTCGGCCGCAGGCGACATCAGCAGCACCGGCGCGATCAGCGCCGCGGGCACCCTGTCGGCAGGCGGCAACCTGAGCTCTGGAGGCCGTGCCGGGATCGGCCGCGCTCCCCACGACATCTCGCGGCTTGCACTGCAGTGGGGCAGCGGTGTGGGCGTTTTCGTCGGTGACCGCCAACCCCACGGCACCGCGCTGATCGAGACCGGCGTCAACGTCGGGACCACCCACGCGTGGTTCGGCGAGGCCGGCAGCTGCGTGTTCAACGTCACGGCAGGTGGGGATCTCTTCGCCAACGGCAACATCACCGCCGCCAACAACACCCGGGGCACCTGCACCTGGAGCGGCTGGTTCTCCGAGGAGAACGACCCCATGTACTGTCCCGACGACAAGTACGTTGCCGGGATGCAATGCAGCGGCAGCTACTGCGACAGCGTCCGCCTCTACTGCTGCGAGCTGTAGTCTTGGCGAGCGAGCGAAGCGATGCGAGATCTACGCGGACGTCGCGATCACACGTCTTTGAAGAAGTTGAACATCGAGCGCATCATGCCCTCTTGACCGCTGAGCTTCTCGAGCTCGCCGTCGTCGAGCCAGACACCGGAGCAGGCCGCGCACTTGTCGATCTCGACGCCGCGGTACTCGATGGTCATCAGGTCCATGCCGCACTTGGGGCACTTCATGTAGTGCAGCTGCTTGAGCTCGTCCTTCTGCGCAGAGCTCATCTCCTTGGCCTGGTCAGAATGCAGCTTGCGCTTCTTCTCGACCTCTTCCTTGGCGAAGTACTCCTCTTCGGTGGACGAGGGCTTGATCGGGCTCATCGCGATCTCCTTGCAGCCGTTTAGCGGACCGCTCGGTATTACCGCGCTTTGACGCCCTGCGGCAAGCGCCACGAAACACCAACGTTGCAAGGTAGTTGCAGCAGCGCGTGAGCCCGGCAACCACCGAGCAAGCGCCAGCGAAGCGAGATGTCCGATTTGCGCTGGTTGGGGGTGAATTGGCCAGCACCGTCCGACAGCCACCGAGCAAGCGCCAGCGAAGCGAGATGTCCGATTTGCGCTGGTTAGGGGTGAATTGGCCAGCACCGTCCGACAGCCACCGAGC
>JAUVCD010000139.1 GCA_030590865.1 Myxococcales bacterium
TCGGTATCTGGGTTCTGTCGCAGCTTGGCGAATGCGGTTACCCCATCGGTGCCTGGCATGGACAGATCGAGGGTGATGAGGTCTGGCCACTCTTTGGTGGCCTTGGTCAGCCCGTCCTCACCATCGGTGGCCAGGATCACCTCAGCGCCAGCATCTTCGAGCAGTGCGCTCAGATAAACCCTCACGTCCTCCTCGTCGTCCACCACCAGAATTCTCCGGCCCCGAAGTTGCCCCCCTGAAGCACCTTGTTCGGCTGGATTGGTCACATTCTATCCCTTGCTCAATGGGCGATTTGTGGCTCGCTGTTCGGGTCTCAGGCGAAGACCCGACAGCTCGTTGCGAGCGAGTAGCACAATACCAGGGAGTGTGGCGTAAGAAAGGAGTCGCGGAGCTACCGCGCTAGCCCGATCGAGACGCTAGTTGTCGACTTGAAGCATAGTAACGAAGCCACAGAAGTAACCTAAGATTAATGGTGAAATCACAAACCATGGTCATCATCGAGTCCATGTAACGATTGTAAAACCGGCCGGCTGGCCGGTTAGATTTCGGTGGTTTACACCTCATCACTTGATGAAAGCGGCCGGCACGGCAAGTGCATCTCGTCCAAGGGTCATGGCGCAGTCGCAGTTGCAATGGTCCAACATGTTCACCCCTCCGGCCCTGCCACCGCTGCCGGGCTCGACCTCACCAGCAGGTCAACCGGCTGCGAAGGTAGGACGCCAGCGGCCGAAGTCGAGGCGGCCACCGCCGTCGCCGAGAGCGCGGATTGTGGCCCCCTTCACCGGCTCAGGGCGTCCGCTGCCGGCGCCTCGCTGTGCCCTCGAGGGCCGGGTGCCCCAAGCTGCCAATGATTCTTTGCCAGGCACCGTGTTGGATGGCGAGGACCTGCTGGGTGAGTCGCCCCCGCCCCCGCCCGTCTCTGGTGTGCGCCTCTCCGAGGAGACCGCCTGTGAGGCGGTCGGACCGCTTCGGGAGGTCACGCTGCCGGACGACGGAGCACCACCGCCCATGGCAGCCCTCGACCTAGCCGACGAGCTGTTAGGACAGCTCCCGGCCGCGGCGAGCATTGCTGACGATCTCGTAGACGATCTTGCGGCGCTCGAGGACGATGACTGGGGCTCGCCTCCGGTCGACTCGGTGGCGGCCATGCTGGTCGACGCCATTGCTGCCTATGAGCAAGAGCCACAGGTCGACCTCTGCGAGAGGGAGACGGGCCGCTATGAGGCTCACCACGAACAGTGGCTGGAAGGGCTCGACCTGGCGGGCGCTGACGAGGTCAGTTTGGGGCGGATTGTCATCATCCCCGAGCGTCTCGACGAAGAGACCTGCCGGATGGAGCGACACCGCTGATCGAAAGCCACGGTTGCCATGGTCGTGAGGTCGGCACGCTAGTTCGTTGCTGGCTCAGAACCCCTTTTTCGCGCGAAGCGCGTGCACGGGTGACGCGCTCGACGAGCGCGTCGGGGTTCTTTGCAGAAACCCCGAGAAAAGATGCTAGTTGGCCAACATGAGGGGCTCGCGAAGGGCTCGCGCGCCCTTCGCCCCGCCAGGGGCGCGCGAGACCGCAGCGTCTTTCGGGCCGGAAACTAGCTCGCAGCCCGGTCGGTGGCCTGGGAACAGCTGGCCGCGATCGCAGCCGGCCCGGCATGGTCGAGCACGCGACGCTCCACCAGCTCAGCCACGTCCTTGCGAAACAGCATCGAATTGTGGCCGCAGTCGCGGATCAACGCCACATCGCCACCAGGCAGGGCGTGAGCGACCGGCGCCTTGACTACAGCATCGCTGTCGGCGACGAGTGACAGGTGGGGTAGGGCTAGTGCTCTGCGGGAGCCAAAGGCGAGCGTGCGCAGCAGTGGGCTCATGGGGTCCAGGTCTTGGGCCACGCCGAGAGGCAGCAGTCCGACGTGACGTACCCCAGCGAAGGGGGCAGCCAAGGAAATAGTCTGCACCACCCGCGGGTCGCCGATCTCCTGGGCGAAGTAGCGGGCCACGACGCCGCCCAGGCTGTGGCCGAGCAGATGAATGTGGGTGCCCTCTGGCAGCTCGGAGAGCCTCTCGTGGAGTAGCCGACCGAGGGTGCGCACACTGGGCCCGAGGGGGTAGGGCATGGTGGCCGTGTGGACATGACGATGTCGCTCGAGACGACGCCGCAATGGTCGGAGCACCCCGGCGGTGGTGAAGGCGCCGTGGAGGCAGACGACCACATCATCGCCATGGTGGGCCTGATGGGGCACCACCGGCCGGGTCGCGTCATGGCGCAACAGCAGAGCTTGGTGGGCGAAGGCTGCGATTTCGCGGCTCGTCGTGCCCAGCTTGGGCAGTGGCATCGCCATGACGTAGGACTAGCACCGGCGCTGTTAGGTGGAAAAGTTTGCGCGGTGTCGCGGCGCCACCCCGACGGGGCGGGCTGCGCAGGAGCCGAGCATGCGACCGCTGTCGTTACGGCCGAAGCAGCCAGATGTGGAAGCTACGCCAAGGGTGATTCGGCGTCTGGAGGGTGATCTCATCACCACCCGCCACCTCGGCGAGCTGGACGGCCGGCTCGTTCCAATGGTCTGCCACCTGCCTGGGCAAGTGAAGCCGGTGGGCGGCCAAGGGGGCGTCGTTGCGCCGCACCTCGATGTGGAGATCTGGCGGGCCGACCGGATTTGAGGCGGCAGCGTCGTCCCCGCCAGTGTCGGTGCGCAGCACGAGAATCGCGGGCCCAGCGGCGAGATCTCGGCGTACTCGGAAGGACTCGGTGCGGCCCGCTGGGATGAGGCGGCCGGCGTCGTAGCGCCGCCCCTCGGCCGGACGAGAGGTGCGCAAGGTTGCACTGACCACCCAGCCACCCCAGGGTGCCGGGAACCGGTAGTCATGGGCCTGCTCGTCGACCAGGTCGCCGACGTCGAGCTGGTCCACCTGGCCCGGACGCCGCGCGCCGGCTCGCGCGAGGGTCTCCCAGTTGGCTGCATAGATGACTTTCTCGTCTGCGGCGCAGATGACGTTGTGGGTGATGCGAACGCTATCGAGCCGTCGTCCGAAGAGCTCCGCAACGCCGCCCCACCAGCCAGGATAGATGGCCATGATGTCCGGTCGATCCGTCTCGGGAAGTCGCTCGACAAGCTCGATGACCGCTGGCAACCCATGAACCGACGCACGGGCAAAAGGCAGCCGGCGGAAGCCGCCAAGGCCGAGGCCGTCCAGCGGTGGCACTTCCGACAGATAGGGGATCGCGCCGGCGTCGTTCACCAGCACGCGGCGCGGTTTCGGCTCGAGCGAACCGAGGCGGCGGGCCACCTCGCCATGCTGATCCAGGATGTTCGCGCTGGCACTGGCGAAGTGGTCGATTTGCCGCAGTAGCCCACCGGAAGGGGCGATGATGGCGACGGCCGCCAAGGCCAACACCCACAGACGGGGGGCGCCCCGTTTCAGCAGCCCATGCATTCCGAGGGCCGCGGCACAGAGCAGCATGGCCAGCAGCGGGGCGCAGTATCGGTAGTTCTGGTAGCGCGCGGTGCTGTTCAAACAGACCAGCAGCAAACCGCCGGCCCAGCCGCCCACCAGCGAGAGGACGAGCCGGCGGTGTTGGGGCGTGACGATGCCGCCGGCCACGAGCATGGCCAGTGCGATCCAATAGGGTTGGCCGCCGAGCGCTCGACCAAAGGCTTGGTGCACCAAGACGACCAGGTTGCGGGTGGCCTCGATGGCATGGGTCGGCGCATCCGTGTAAGGCACCGACCAGATGAGCTTCCGGACCGCACCGGCTGGCGACCATTCGCCAGTGAGCCCGTAATTGACCGCTGCCTGGCTTCCCAGCGTGGTGACTAGCGGGCCGAGGCTGCGCCCAAGGGACGACCAGGTGCCGAGGGAGCGGGCGCCGTGGACGATGCCCAGGCCCAGCCCGATGGCCAGCGCTACCGCCTCGGGTCGGGTCAGTACCGCCAGGGCGAGCCAGCCACCGGCCACCAGCTGTCGCCGTGCCCGTCCCGCGGCCGGAGCAGTGACGGCACGGTCGCTCGCTAACAGCGCCCGACCTAGCAGAGCGCCGAACAATGCCGTTTCCATGCCAGCCAGCCAGCTCCAGTCGAGCAAGGGTACGGCCATCATCAGCGGCGGCACGAGCCAGCACACCAAGCCCGACTTGATGAGCGAGCGGAGGCTGCGGCACAGATCGCTCAAGCAGAGCAGCGCGATGATCGCGGCGCCAATCCCGAGAGCGCTACCGCGGAGACCGAGTGCCCAAGCAGGGGCGAGCAGCAGCGGATAGAGCAGGCTGGTGGCGCCTGACGAATACCCATTGCCAGGAAACCAGGCGAAGGGGTGACCCAGGGCGAAGGACCGAGCATGCCCGTAGTAGATGTAGACGTCGTCCAGTGGCGCGGGCCACACCCAATCGGTCCGTCGTAACGCCGGGAGGTAGAACGACAGCGCGACGGCCATGACCACGGCGGCCGCCCAGAGGTGCCACAGAAGGCCCTCGGGGGCGTGCCGCTCGATTCTGTCCAAGACGCTCACCGGTCGTTGAATGATTACTACAGGGGTTTTCAGCCGGCCGGGAATCGCTGTATGCGGCAAGGGTCATGTCAGACGACTCGACCGACGAGAGGCACTGGGAGGCTGTGGAAGAGGCTGCCGAGTTGATCGCCCAGGGGCAGTACCCCGCGGCACTCGAGCAACTGCGCGGCGTCGTCCGAGCCGACCCCCTCAACCCGTATGCCTATCACCACATCGGAGTGGCTCTATCTCACCTCGAGCAGTTGGAGCCAGCGCGAGATGCCTACCGCGCGGCGGTGCGGTTGGCGCCCGATTTTCTTGGCGCCCGGGTGGGGCTGTCGGACGCACTCCGACTGCTCGGGCACCAACTTGGCGCCCTGACCCAGGCCAAGGAAGCGCTGCGACGCTTTCCCGATAGTGTCGAGGCCCAGGCCGCCGTGAGGCTGGCGGCGCCGGCCGAAGATGACGAAGAGGGGCTCGCAGCGATGCTCGACGACCCACCGGAACAACCGGCGGAGCCTGATTGGGCGGCGCTGCGGGCGCTAACCGGCAAGCCTGAGAACGACTGAGGCGAGCGGGGGCCAAAGCGCCTACTGGCGTGGAGAACGAGGCATTGTTAGGTTGATTGGCGAATGAAGCTCAAGGACTTCGAGATGGCTGTCATCGAGCTGGCGCACGAAGGGGTGCGACTGACGATTCCGAACGTCGTGGCCAGCCTCAAGGTAAAACCCGACCAGGCGGAACGATGGCTCGACGACCTGGCTCGAGAGGACAAGCTCGAGGTGGAGATCGACGAGGACGAGGCCATCATCTATTACCGGGTGCGCGGTCTGACCGTGACCGCCGAAAAGGGCGGCGTTGGCTCGGAGTTGGCGGCCCTCGGCGACAAGGCCATGGCGGCCGCCTCGCTGGGGGTAGCGCTTGGCGGGCTGAACCGCGACAAGGCCAGCCCGCTGCCGAAGGACAAGCGCAAGAGCCTGCTGGCCGGGATTCTTCTTGGCTTGTTCTTGCCCGGCTTGGGGTTGTTCTATGCGGCGCCCTGGCTGGTGGCGGTGCTGGGCACAGTGGGGATCATCCTGGTGTGGAAGCTCCTCGGTTGGATCCCGCTGATCGGCAGCCTGTTGATCGGCACCTGTGCGCTTGGCTCGGCGCTGCTCGGCGGCCTCTATACCGCCGAGTTCAATCGCACGGGGAAGCGCGCCAAACTGATGAAAAAGACCAGTAGCAAGCGGCGGCTGCCGCCGGGGCGCTGAGGTGGCCCAACCCGCCCAGCCCGCACGGGCGGCTCAGATCCCGAGGCAACTGCAGACCGCCACATCGTTGAGGCAATCACAGCGAGGATGGTGGACGTACTTCGGGGGCACTGGGGCAGCAGGCGGCTCGGGGGCAGGTTCACTGGACGCCACCGCAGGAGGTCGCGGCCGCCTGCCTTCGATTTCTGCCACCTCCATCGTCACCTCGATCGGTGCCCTTGGTGCAGGGGGCTCGGCCCGCGGTGGTGCGACGACGGGCAGCGAGCTCTGGACCGGACGGGCGGTCATCTTGCGGGTGCCGTACATCCCCACGGCTGTGGTGGCGACCAGGGCGGCGGCTAGGAGCAGGCCAAAGACTCCGATCTTCGGTCGCCGCGCCTCGAGGTCATGCACCTCCGCCACCTCACCGGTATCTTCTCCGTCGGCAGGCATGAGCATCGCGTCGACCGTTGTTCGAGCGAAGCCTGCCTTCGGTCGACGTGCTGTCCAGCCGCTATAGTCGGTGGGGTTCATAGCCTACTGCGCCTCCCGCATTGCGCTGAGTAGCTGCTGAAGCCGCTGTCGCGCCCGGTATAGCCGTGTCTTCACGGTATTCTCGGGCGCGCCGACGGTCTCGGCGATTTGGGCCATAGTCAGCCCGTGAAAGTGGGCGAGCACGAAGACGGCACGCTGTGGTTGGGACAGCTGGGATGCTGCTCGCTCGAATGCCCGAGCAATCTCGCGCCGACGGTGGGCGTGCTCGGGATGGGTCATGTCATCAGCCGCGACGTCGTCGTACAAGGGCACCAGCACCGGCCGGCGACGCTTCCGCCGGTCTTGGACCAAGCGAACAGCGATCTTGAGCAGCCAGGTCGACACCCGAGCCTCTGGCCGCAGCTGAAATCGAGGTAGCGCACGATGGGCGCGAATGAACACCTCTTGGGCGAGATCCTCTACCTCCGGACGGTTGCCGACCATCCGAGACAAGAAGGCGAAGACGGTGTTCTGGTAGGTGAGCACAAAGCGCTCGAGCGCCGCTCGGTCCCCTTGCCGACAGCGCTCGATGTCTTGTGCCGACACCTCCCGGTCCCGCGCAGCAGCTGCCGGCGCGTCGGGCTTGCAAGCCAGCTCAGCAGTTGTCAGCGCCAATCCCATGCCTATCTAGTTAAACGAAGCACAGGCTCGAGAGTTCCTAGGCCAGCGCAATTTGAGCAGGATTCCGACGCCGATTGGGTCGATTTGGCTGCCTGGGCGCTCGGATCGGGTCTGGTGGGAGCGGCGCTGACGACGAGGCCAGGGCGCACTTTGGGCCGTGCACAAGCCGATTGGATGGTGTCATCCCCCACGCCCAGGCGGCACAAGATGCGCATCCGCCGCTCCAGCCCCGCGTGATCGAAGAACCCGAGCCCCCCAGATTGCTTTGGCGGCGGAAGGCACCCGAGCAGCGCGACCGCTGCGATCACGGCCAGCCATCGCATCAGATGTTCTCTACCGACTTGAGCAACTCGGGAAGGAAGTCCAGCCGCGGACGGAGAAGCATCTGCCGCGCCCCCTGACGACGCACCCTGATTCGGGCGGCGCCTGCGGCGTTGTTGCCTCCGCCCAAGGCGTCATCGCGAAAGATGTAGGAATAGCCGTCCGATCCCTGTTTCACCCGCGCCGCGTCGCGCACAGCGGCCTTCTTGACCTTTGGCGACGACGCCTTGGTGGTCTTGGGTTTGCGCGCTCGCTTCGCGGTGGCCTGCTGGTGCCGTGTCTTCGTGGCCTGTGCCTTCTTGCCCCGTGGGCTTTTGGACTTGGCCAAGGCCGGCGACGCCCAGACCATCATCAATGCTGCGAACAAACCAATCCATCGAACCTTCTTCATCGGGTGCCTCTTCTGGTGGTCGGACCACGAGTCGCGGTGCGTCCTCGCGTCCTGGTCTACAAAGTTGAACGAGGATCGGCGGCCAGAGTTCCGACCGATTCGTGCGGCGGTCGCGGGAGGAGCAAAATGGTGACACGAGCCGTGGCTCGTGGGGCGGGACCCGCCCACTGGGCTCCTCGCTGTCTCGTTGATTGACGCCGTGCCTTCCGAACGGCCATAACAGCGCAACGATTGGCGGGCTCAGTGGTCGACTACGATCAGGCATATGGCGGCGATGCCCGCTACTTCGGCAGCGGCGCCAACCCGTTCCTCATCGACCACAGCGACCAGCTACGACCGGGCGGGCGGGTCCTGGATGTGGGTATCGGTCAAGGGCGCAACGGGCTCGAGCTCGCCCGCCGCGGCTTTGCCGTCACCGGCATCGACACCTCGGCGGCAGCCATCAGTGCCACTGCCGAGCAGGCGACGGTCGAAGGGTTGCAGCTGGACCTTCGCCAGTCGAGCTTCGACGATTTCGACGCTGGCGACCGCCCCTTCGATGGGGTGCTGCTCTTTGGCCTATTGCAGGAGCTCGAGCGGCGGGCCCACGAGCGGCTCCTGGGCAGACTATGGGAGTGGACTGGGCCTGGCAGCATCCTGTTCCTGACGGCGTGGCACGTTGACGACCCGCGCTATCCAGGGCTTCGCGGCAGCGCGACGGGCATCGGCCGCCACAGCTTCCGGACCGCGACCGGCCAAGTGCGGACCTATTTGGAGCGGGACGAGATCCTCGCGTTGCTAGCGCCGTGGACCATGATCCACCACTGGGAGGGCCTGGGCCCCTGGCACCGGCACGGTGACGGCGAGCCGGAACGACACGGCGCACTTGAGGTCGCCGCCAAGCGGCCTCTCGGAGGGTGACGAGGACCGTCGCCGCTTGGTCCTCGGTTCTGCCACTGCGGCTCGGCCTGCCGGTCTAGCGCAGGGATCAGTAGCATCGCCCGACGGGTTCTGCTTCCGTCCTTGGTCGCTTTGCCCTTTGGTGCGCAGCCGAGCGGCGGAGCCATGTGACCGTGCTAGCCTGCAGGCATGGCAGTCGGTGCGCGGTGCCAACAAATTGGATGGGCGGTGTTGCGTCAGGCGGTGCATCGAGGCGCAGGCCTAACGGGCGCTGCATGGCTCATCGGGATGACGTCCCTCAGCTTGGCGGCCTGCTCCGACTCGAGCACCTCTTCGAACCTGAGCCCGCCGGCTGCGCCCACCGCGACGGCGCTATCGGCCCGGAACGTCAGTCTGTCTTGGGAGGCGAGCGCCTGGGACGGTGTCGATCAGTTGCGGGTCGAGCGACAGCAGGCCGGCAGTGAACTGGTGGCGCTGCGCCCATCGCCTCAGGGCGAGCGAGTGCTCGACCTGGGCCTGGAGCCAGAGCAAGACGTCGACTATCGACTCTGTCGCGAGCAGGCGGGTGCCCAGCGCGCTTGCTCTGATTGGGTGACCGTCACCACGCCGGCCTCGGCACTTGGCACGACGGTGGACGTCACCGTGGCCCATGACGGCGGGCAGGGTGCTGACGACCTGTTTCTCATCGGGGTGCTCGAGTTCGACAACCAGGCTGGCTTCGGTGCCATCTTGGTGCTCGATCGAGCAGGCCAGCTGTTGTGGGAGCATGTCGACACGACCCGCGGCTATGTGAACGATGCCGAGTTGCTCGACGACGGAACGCTGTTGTTCAACCAATATGCCGAGGTGCGTTCGATGAGTCTCTTCTTCGAGCCCATCAGCCGCTTCATTCACGCCGACCACCCGTTGGTCGCGCTGCCTGATTCGCTCTTCGATCCGGTGACGATCGAGACCGAGCAGTTCTATCACCACGATGCGGATCTGTTCGGCAGCGACGCCATCCTGTCGGTGGTGTTCACGGCGGGCCACGACGACGTTACCGGTTGGGACATCGTGGGTGACGGCGTGGTGGCTTTCGATCGCGCCACCGGCGAGGACTCGTGGTTCATCGACCTATTTGACTATTACGACGTGCAGACCGACAGCTGCCTGCCTTGCCTGGAGGAGCTGACGTTCGGCCAGGGGCATGACTGGACCCACTCCAACGCCTTGTGGTTCGACTCCGAGCAGAGTGAGATCTACCTCAACATTCGTAACCTCGATCGCATTGCCGTCTTCGACTACCCCTCAGGCGACTTGCTGCGCGAGATTGGCGATGGGGGCGTGACCTTCTCCCACGCTCATGATCCCCAGGTCCTGCCCGATGGCAGCATCCTAGTGTTCGACAACGGGCTCCATCGACCAGGGGGAGAGGAGTACAGCCGGGCGGTTCAGTTCGAGGAGGGCACCGGGGGGCAGCTCGAGGTGGTGTGGGAGTACCGGGAGGACCCGGACTTCTACTCAGACGTCATGGGTGACGCGGATCGACTCGCGAGCGGCAATACGCTGATCACTGATGCGGTCAATGGTCGCATGCTCGAGGTCGAGCCTGGAGGCGGCAAAGTGTGGGAGGCACGACTGGCCCGTCCGGGCATGAGGATTTACAAGACCCAGCGAGTTGCCGGAGCAACGTTCCGACAGTGGTGCGGGCTCGAGCCCCTGTGAGGGTGGTGGAGCTGCCAGGGGACCAGACGCCAAGCTGGGGCGTCCAGCACGGGCTGGTGGGTTCAAGGCGTGGCTGCAGGAAAGCAGACCACCCGGACGTAGGTGACCATACCTGCGGTACTCGGTAGTTGGACTGGCTCGGCGGACCACTCCCAAGCCGTGCTGGCCCGACAGTCCAGGCCTGGATGGGATAGTGACAGCGCGACCGAGCCAGGCGCCACGTTCGGTGCAAAGGCCTGCCCGCTGAGCGAGGCGACGGTCAGCGATGGATCCGCTGTGCCGTCCCCGTCTAGGTACACCATGCCCTGCGCAGGTGCCGGATCGAGGATGGCATCCCAAGATGAGCCATTGGCGCGGATCCAGATGAACGCCTGGCCAGGATCCTGCGTAGTGGCCGCCCCGGTCGTCAGCTCGGCCATTTTGGTGACCGTCATCCCCACCAGACTGAGGGTACCTCGCGCCTGCCATTCATTGGTGATGGCCTGTTGAAGCGGTGCATAGCCCGCAGCGGTCAGCGACAGGACGCGGTCGACGGCGTCGGCAATCTCCAGCTCGTATATGCCGGCCTGGTTGGTGGTGGCGCAGCCGTCCTCCAGGGTGCAGACCGACGCACCGACGATGGGCTCCGAGCTGCCGCCGTCGGTGACCGCGCCTTGAACGAGTCGAGCATCCGCCAGATCGGGGCAGAGGGTCTCGACGAGGGTCAGGTGCCCTGGTGCAACGGGCACCCGGGTGCTCTGGTCGATGTCGCCCTCCCAGCCTCCCGGTGCGGTGCAGGGCCGGGCGACGGTGACGGTGAGCTGGACGTCGGACAGCGCCACTCCGGAGAGCGCTGCGCCGCGAAAAAGGGCGCGGCCGCTCAGATCGGTCTCCATCGAGTCATTGAAGTAGTCGGGCCCGTCGATCGCCGGTGGTGTCAGCGAAACTTCCGCGAGGGCGAGCCCGTTTCTTTGGTATCCGTCTCGCTGGACCAGCGCCAGAACGTCCGCCTGACCGGCCGCAAGGCCGTCGGGATAGGTGGTGCCGCCGGCCTGGGGTGCCATGGCGCGATAGCCGTAGATATCGTCGCTGGATGGCGGAACCAGCTGGAGCGTGGCCACGATTCCTTGTCCACTCGACTCGATGATGAATGGTCGGCCTCGTGGTAGTCCCGCCAGGGTGAAGACCCCTTCGTCATCTGGGGTTGCAGGCGACACCTGAGGCAGGTCGAAGGCGGCGATCTGTAGATCCGGCACCGCCACTGCGGTGCGGATGTAGCCGGTGAGTGAAATCGTCTCACTCTCGGATGCTGGCGCGTCCGTCTGCCCGTCGGTGCAACCGAGGGCGTGGCACAGCCATGCGCAGAGCGCCCAACGGCAGCCTCTGTCCTGGATCATCGAAGCGCCTCTGGGATTGGGATCGAGCGCCCGTCGAGCGCGACTGTGGCCCAGCCCCGCACGTCATGGTCGGCAACTAGCACCAGCGCGCCGCCGCCGTGGCTCCACTGATAGCGGTGGCCGGTTCGAGCACCGGTCTCATGGGTCGGTGATTGCAGGGTCAGTGCGACGGGCTCGCCTGCCGGGTGGCGCACCGCCGTCGCGCCAAGCCAGGTCGCGGCGCCATCGTCGGCGATGCCGATGGCCTGGTAGCTGGTCCAACTCTTCGCCATGGCGGTCTCTGCGGTGGCGTTCACATAGGCGATTCGGCTGAACAGCTTGCCGTAGTGGTAGTCACTGATCCAAGCGGGCGAGCAGTAGCTCATGATGTCTTTGTATCGAAGCGGGTCCTTCAGCTCATCGGTCGCTCCATCCCATGCCCAGCGCCCGATCGCGCCTTCCGGGTGGGGATACTTCGAATCAGGCGCGCTAGCCGAGCCACAGGGGGCGTGCCGCCGTCCCATCGTGTGGCCGAGCTCATGGACCAAGGTCCGCTCGGAGCGGATGGTGCTGCCGTCGGCGAAGTAACCGTGGCCCACCGAGCCGCGGGCATAGGTGTCGTCTTTGTTCCAACCCACCAGCGACATGCCCAGGATGCCGCCGCCGCAGGTGAGAAAATCGAGGGCCGTGCCGCTGGGGGCAAAGACTCCGTAGTAATAGGTGTTGGCTGGCGCCTCGTCGGTGGCGCGGACTGCGAGGATCTCCAAGGCGAGCATCTCGATGGCTGGGACGCCGCTACACAGGTCGCGCTGGAAGAAATAGGGATCCCGCACTTGGACGTCGACGGCCGCGACGGGCAGCAACTGGGTGAGCGCCTCGCGATAGGACTGGACGATGGTCGGGCTGAGCAAGGGGCCATAGCCGTTGGCGATCACCGGAACCAACACCACCTGCAGTGGGCCGTTGGTCGAGGAGACGGCCAGTGAGCCAGCGGTCTCGCTTGGCCAGCGGGCGCTGCCGCCGGCACTCCGGACCGTCACCTGGTAGTCGAGATCGTCGACCAGCGCTGCGCCGGGTATCGGTAGATTCAAGGTCGAGGCCAGGTCGCCAGGGACGGATGGTCCGGACAGCTCGGCGCTGGCCTCGCTGACCTGCTGGCCGTCCAGCTCGAGGGACGCGGACAGGGGTAGCGGACCGGTCTGCTCGTCAGGGGAGATGAAGACCCGTATCAGGCCGTCCCGCCGGGCCACGATGGGGGTCTCCTCGACGACCGCCTGGCCACCGTTCATCAGAGTGATCTCGACGTTCTGGTAGAACGCGATGCGGTCGACGACAGGCAGAGGATCGAGCGTACAGGCGCAGCACGTGACTGAGATCACGGCGGCTGATGAGCGGGCGCACAGCACCTGTCGACCGGTAGCCCCTCGCTCGCAACGCGTCTAGCGATCTGGGGGGGCGGGCAGCGGCGTTCGCTTCCGCTTCCGCCTCGGGCACGCGTTCGAGAACGAGTCCGAGGCCGTCCCGAGCCCGATCGTTTGGTGTGGGTCGGGGTCGGAAGGGGGAGGGAAGCGGGGGCGGGCGAGCGCGTGGGGGAAGGGGGCTCGTGGAGGATTTCGCTTCCGCTTTCTCCCCGCGCACGCGGCCCCCCTCTGACAGACCAAGCTCGGTTGGTCGGTCTCGAGTCTCGGATCTCGGTCTCGGATCTCGGTCTCGGATCTCGGATCTCGCGGCTCGCAGGCTCGAATCTCGGACTCGATTCTCGTTTCACTCGAAGCTCGGGACAGCGGGGCTTGGTCTCACTGGTGGGTCGAGTGAAACGAGCCTGGACCCTTTCGAGCCTCGAGCCTTCGAGCCTTCGAGCCTCGAGCCTTCGAGCCTTCGAGCCTCGAGCCTTCGAGCCTCGAGCCCATCGATCTCAGCGCCAGGTGACGCGGTGGACGTCGCACGATGGCTGCTCCACGATAATGCCGTGGGCCGTCACTGTCTGAAGATGCTTCTCGTCGTCGCCCTTGGCGCCTTCGGTTGCTCAACCGCTGCCCCCCCGGAGCAGCCAGGCGACGTGGTTGGACCGTTGGTCGACGTGAGCGAATGCAGCGGTCCTCAGTGTCCCGGTGAAGCCCCAGTGGCGAGGCGCCCAGCGGACCTGCCGATCGCTCTGCGTGCCGTTGAGGACGGCGATGGCGATGGTGTGAGCGACGCCGATGACCAATGCCCCGAGCTGCCTGAGAACGTGGACGGCTTCAAAGACGACGACGGCTGCCCGGACACCAAGACCGATCGCGCGAAGGAAGCCTTCACGATAGGCATGGAAGCCTACCGCAAGGGTGATTACGCCGCCGCTCGCCGGCACTTCGAGGCCGCCTACGCGCTCGAACCGCGGGATCCGATGCTGTTCAACCTGGCGCAAGCAGCTTTGAGGCAGGGCGACATGGCGGCGGCTTGTCGCTATCACTGGCTCTGGAAGGCGACGCCCCGCGGCCAGACGTCGCCCTCAAACCCCACTCTCGACGTGTCCTGCCCCTAGGCCAGAGGACCGACTCTGCGGGTCTGGCTTTGCGGATCCCGCCACTTGCGGTCGAGCCTGGGCACCTCCTGCCTGCTGCGCCAGTGGCACCCGCGACGCTCAGGCACTCTGGTTGGAGAATCTCGGGGCTGACGTCAGCGAGCTTGCATGCGCAGGTATGTCGGGGCATTAGAAATTGTCCATGATGGCTCCAAGCTCTCAAGGCGCCGCTGGTCTTGGGCGCTCGTATCATCCAGTGGTCTGGATGGTGGCCATCGCCGCGCTGCTGTTCTGGATCGCTATTGCGGGGTCTGCCGGCGCTCAGCCCGCTACCGGTGGGGCCGGCGGGGGCGAACAGGGCAGCGACGAGGGTGGCGCGGCCTACGACGATGGCGACCAGGCGGATGACAACCGTCCCTCACCCAGTCCTCCCGGCGGCGAGCCAGCGGCAGTCCCGCGGCCCGACGATGGCGACCAGCCTGGCGACGACCTTCCCTTGCCCGGTCCTCCCGCCGGCGAGTCGCCGGCAGTGGCGCCGGCCGACGAAGCGCGGGGCTATGCCGAGCCCCCTGGAATCGAGCCGGAAGATGTCGGGCTGTTCGTCCCTCGGGCGGTCCTCTTCGTCCCCAAGCTCGTCTTCCAAGCAGTGTTTCTGCCCATCGAGGCGACCTTGGGGGTGCTCGATCGCTATGCCGTGATCGGCCACGTCATCGATTTTTTGTACAACGACGAGCGGACCGCTGGCATCGTGCCGGTCGTCTCGGTGGCCACCTTTTTTGGGCCGAGCATCGGCGTCAAAGCACTCCACGACGACTTGGGTGGACATGAGGAGCACGGGTCGGTGGAGGCCCGTTTTGGCGGACAGTTCGACCAGGCCTATATCGCTCGCTTCAAGGCAGACCGCGCCGGCGGGTCGCGCGCCTGGGTCGAGAGTATGGTGCGCTTCGACACCCAGCCTTCGATGCTGTTTCAGGGCTTCGGTGACGCTCCGGAGGGTGAAGGGGTCGGGCTCGGGCCGCGCGACCTTGCTGTCGAATCCCGTTTCTACCAGCGCCGGACCTTGGCGGTGCAGCGGCTCGGCTACACCATGGGCGGGCCCTCAGAGCTGGTGAAGATCGGTGCCACCGGTCGCTACACTCATCGCGAGTTTGCCCCGGCTCATGAAGACAATCCGTCCATCGAGACCGTCTACGACACCGCTCAGCTGCCTGGCTTCGATCACGGCGTGAACGTCATGGAGCTCGGGGCCGAGTTGGTGGTGGACACCCGCGATGTGGGGGGCGCCACCTCGAGTGGGGTCTACCTCGAAGGCTTTGGTGGTGTGGTGCCACCGTTTCGCGAGTTCTCCTATTGGCACTGGGGTCTGGAGGCCACGGGCTACATTCCGCTGTACCGAAAGACGCGGGTGCTGGTGTTGCGCCTCGCCTTCGAGTCCGTTGAAGGGGAGCCTGAAGAGATCCCCTTCAGCGAGCTGCCGCGCATCGGTGGGCCGCGGCGACTGCGCGGCTATGCGCTCGACCGCTTTCGGGATCGCAAGACCGCCGTCGGCACCGTCGAGTATCACTACCCGATCCATCAGTTCGTCTCCGGGTCGCTGTACCTGGATGCGGGCCGAGCTGCCCTCGACTACGAAGACATCTTCCGCGGCTCTGGGCCGCGCTTCGGCGGCGGCGGGGGCTTCATCTTTCGCAGCGAGGACAGCGTGCTGTTCACCTTGGACATCGCCTACGGCGACAGCTTGCAGGTCTATTTCACCACCGACCCACTGCGGGTGTTCGAAGACAAGGATGAGCAGCTATGAGCCTCCGCCTCGTCGACCCTAGTGTGGCCGCCATCGCGCTCCTCGCCGGCGTCGTGTTGCTGACCGGCTGCGCGTCGGGCCCGCGGTTCAAAGATCAGCCGATCGTCTGGCGGGCCGATGACGCCCGGAACATCGCCGAGCCGGAGACCCGCGAGTTCGCGGGGATGGAGTATTTTCCCAGGGTGCTGGTCACTCGTCAGCTGACCCGCGCCATGGAGGTGCCGGATCGCGAGCCAGCGCACAACACCAACGCTCTGGACGAAGTGCCCGGTTCGACGTGGTTTACCAATCGTATCGGGGCCCGCACCTTCACCACCGCCGATCTCGACTTC
>JAUVCD010000713.1 GCA_030590865.1 Myxococcales bacterium
CGGAGCTGCGGTGGCCTCCAGATCGGCTGGGCTCAGGGCTCGTTCTTTTCGTGGTGTTGTTTTGAGAATCAGCCGCTTGAGGCTGGCATCGTCGGTGGCGTGCCGGGTGCTGGCATCCTCGTCGACCATGGGCGTTCGGCCTAGCAGCGCCAACTTGGGCGCATGACGCTTGGCCAGCTCGACCAGAGCGGAGGGCGTGACGCCGCGAGCGCCGCCGGAGACCACAATCACGCTGCCCTGGGCCAGTGCAGCCGCGCTACCGGGGGACGTCGGCGCGGTCACCGTATGCACCACCGAACGGTTCCCGTCGGCGGACAAGGCGACCTCCACCTCGGGCCCACCTGCCAACAGCTCTTGCAGGAGCACCATGGCCAGTTGCTCGGCTGTTCGGCCGGCCCGCTCTAGGTCGATGGCCTTCACCGAAGCTAGCGGCCATTCCAGCGCGGCAGTCTTGGACAGGCCGCTCAGACCACCGGTCCAGGCTCGGTCACCGGCGCCACCGGAGAAGCCGAAATCGCCGCCCAGATCTGTCACCGTGACCCACAGCCCGCCTGTCTCGGAGAGCTGCGCCGCCACCTGCTTAGCGGCTGCGAAGGCTTCTTGGTTGACCGCCATTGCCGCCTGGCGATCCCCTTGGGAGCCCAGTCCGGCGAGGAAGATGACGCTGCCCGCTGTGGCTGGGACCTCGCTCACAACCTGGGCACCGACGCCGCGCTCCTGCAGCAAGGCGGCCAGTGCTGGGGCCACTCCGCCACCATCGTCTACCAAGGCCAGGCTCGTCTGGGTCAGCAAGCCAGGCATGCAGAAGCCACAGGGCGGCTGGCTTACCAAAACCGGGGCATAGCGACGAAAGGTCGCAGCCGAGACTTGACCAGGGTCGGCCACCTGGAGCTGGACACTTGGCTCGGCAGGCTGCTGCTCGAAACCCTCGACGAAGCGCTCCATATAGGCCAGCACCTGCCCAAGGGTTTGAAGCTGGGCCATCTCGCTGGCGTCGACCTCTGGCATGGCAGGAGCCTGGTCTTTGATGGCCGACAGGATCTCCACTCGTTTGATCGAGTCGATGCCGAGATCTGCCTCCAGAGCCATCTCGAGCTCCAAGATCTCTTCAGGATAACCGGTCTTGTCCGCGACTACCTTCAAGAGCAGCTGCTCCATGTCGACCGTTGCAAGGTCATCAGCTGGCGGTAGTGGCGCTGCGCTCTGCACGGGCTGCACGACTGGGGCAACAGCGGTCGGGCTAGCAACTGGCGTCGCCTCGCCGACCGCTTCAGGCGGCGACTCGATGATCGGCGGGGCTGCCACGAAGGGCGCTGATGGCTGCGCCGCCGGCTCGGGCCAGCTCGGTACCGGTGCCGGTGGTGCTGCTGCTGGGGGGTCCGTTGCTGGGCGGTGGAGCGGAGTGCTCGCCAGCTCTGGCAGCGCTTGGCCGGTGGCCAGGGCGGCCAAGGCCATGGACGAGGCCTCCGCTGCCTTTAGAAAGGCCAGGTGGCTCTCCGCCGTGCTGCGCTGATAGGCCGCATGGGCCTCCGCTGTCTGTCGCTGGATTTCCTGATAGGCCGTCACCCACGAGCCCTGTGGCTGGCCCTGTGGCTGGCCCTGTGGCGCCGGCAGGGCGCTGCTTTTGGGAGCTGTCACCGGTACCGGAATGGGCGGAGTGGGCCTGGCGGAGGTCGCCGGCGGCGGACTTGGAGGTCCGGCTACCGGGGGCTGGGCCTTCGGCGTGGCCGTGAGCCCGGCGGTGCCCGCCGAGGTCGGCTTGGGCTCGCTGGGCTTGTTGAGATTGGGTTTGGGCAAAGCGGCAGCGCCCCCTGCCGGCGGGTAGGCCTTGCCGACATTGGCACCGTCCAGCGGTACGGTGAGCGCGGGCTGCTTGCGCTTGCGCGGATCCGGCGGCAGCCGATCGTCGGCCCAGAGCGGTGCCAAATCGAGAGAATGCCCCGCAACGACCAAGGCGCCCAAAGCGCGCCACAAGCTGGTCAGGCCAGGCTGTCCTTTGCGGTCCAAGCTGACCGCCAGGTGGGGCTGTCCTTTCAGGCAGCGGCCCACCAGCTCAGTGAGCACCGAGCCAGGGCCCACCTCGACGAAGGTCCCGACACCGAAAGCGACCATGGCTTCGATTTGCTCGACGAAGCGCACCGGCTTGGCGATCCCTTCGGCCAGCAATGCCCGCATGGCACCCGCTTCGGTTGGATAGGGGCGGGCCGTTGCGTTCCCATAGACGGGACACCGAGGCGCCGCGAAGGGTAGGCCCTTCAAGTACTCGCCAAATGGTTCTGCCGATCGACTGACCAGCGGCGAATGGAACGCCGTCGCGACATCGAGGCGCCGGACCTTGATGCCTGCTGCTGCAAGGCTCTCCTGGACCTCCTCTAGGGCGCGGCTAGGGCCGGATAGTACCACCTGCTCTGGGGCGTTGTGGTTGGCCACCACGACGTCGGGCCAAGGCGTGAGCAGCGGCTCGACGGTGTCGCGCTGAGCCACCACCGCCATCATGCCGCCTGGCTCGGCAGCCTGCTGTGCCGCCTGGGCCATCAATTCGCCCCGTTGGCGGGCGATCTGCAACAGGGCCTGCTCGTCGAGCACCCCAGCGGCGTGAAGGGCCGTGACCTCTCCAAAGCTGTGCCCGGCTACGCAGGCTGGCTGCAGACCGACTTTTCGCAACAAGGCGAGCAGCGAGGCGCTCACCGCGCCGATGGCCGGCTGGGCCCACTCGGTGGCCGTCAGCCGCCGGGCCTGGTCGGCACGAGCCTGGTCGGTGAACACTGGCCGGGGGAAGACCACCTGATGCAGCCGTGCCTCCGGGCTGATCGGGTGATGGGTCTCTCGGTCCCAGACGGCTCGTGCCTCGTCGAAAGCCAGCGCCACGGCAGCCCCCATGCCCAGATACTGACTACCCTGGCCGGAAAACAGCAAGGCGATCGCCTCGTCGCTGGGGTCGGCAGCGGAAAAGGCGGTTCCGTTGGGAAGGGCGAAGCACCCACCATCGCCGGCCTTCTCGATCGCCTGGCGAGCCTCTGTGAGCTTGCGGCGAAGGTCGTCTTCGTCGCTGGCGATCAGTGCCAGGCGGACTCCTGCCCTGGCGTCCACTGCCATTTGGCTCTCTCGAGCCACGTGAGCCAGCGTCCCAGGTTGCCCTATCTGATCGGCCATTTGCTCACAGGCTTCGGACAGGGCGCTGCGGTTTGGTCCACTGAGCAGTACCAACTCGGTCGTTGCACTGCGCAGCCTGGGTGTCTGCTCTCGCGAGCCGTCGTGCTCTTCCACGGTGAGGTGGAAGTTGGTGCCCCCAAAGCCGAAGGAGCTCACCGAAGCACGGCGCGGATGATCGGCGTCCCGAATCCATGGCCGCGTCTCGGTGTTCAGATAGAAGGGACTGTGCTCCACGTTCAGCTTGTCCGCTGGACGCTGCACCTTAATGGTCGCGGGCAGCACCTTGTGGTGAAGTGCCATTGCGACCTTGATGAGTCCGGCCGCCGCTGCTGCGCTCTTGGTGTGTCCGATCTGGGACTTGATGGACCCCAAGGCACACCATTGCCGATCCTCACGCCCTGATTCATCGAATACGGTGGTAAGGCTGTCAAACTCCGGTGGATCACCTGCTATGGTGCCCGTTCCATGAGCCTCGACGAGCTCCACCGTGTCGGGCTGATAGCCCGCGGCACCATAAGCGCGGCGCAGCGCCTTGGCCTGACCCTCAGACCGCGGCGAATAGACACTGGTCGCTCGTCCATCGGACGATGTCCCAATGCCACGAATGACTGCGTAGATTCGATTGCCATCCCTTTCGGCATCGTCGAGCCGTCGCAGCGCGACCATTCCGATCCCCTCTCCGAGCATCGTGCCGTCAGCGTCTTCGGAGAATGGTCGGCAATCCCCGGTGGGGGACAGGGCTGGCGTCTTGCAAAAACAGGTGTATAGGAACGGATCGTTGGTGGTATCCACGCCACCGGTGATCACCAGGTCCGAGGTGCCCAGGCTCAGCTCATTGGCTGCCATCCAGAGCGAGGAAAACGAGCTCGCGCAGGCAGCGTCAGTGGTGCAGTTGGTGCCGCCCAAGTCGAATCGATTGGCAATTCGACCCGCCACCACGTTGCCTAGCAAACCAGGGAACGTGCTTTCTTTCCAGTCCACGTAGTGACTGGCAATGCGGTCACAAATGGCCTGCACTTCGTCTTCATGGATGCCACTTTCGCGCAGCGCCTTGATCCACACGGGGCGCTGCAAGCGGCTGGCCATTTCACCGACCAGCTCGAGACCGGCAGCCACGCCGAGGATGACGCTGATACGGTCGCGACCGAGTTTCTTGAATCGGTTTTCGGCAGCCTCGTCTAGCACCCGTTGAGCCACGACCAGGGCCAGCAGCTGTGCGGTATCCGTGGTGGGCAATATGTTGGGCGGCATCCCGAACTCCAGCGGATCGAAGTCCACCTTGGATAGGAAGGCGCCCCGCTTGCAGTAGACCTTGTCGGGCGTGAGCGGATCCGGGTCGTAATAGTCTTCGGTCAGCCAGTAGTGAGGCGGCACGTCTCCAATCAGATCGCTACCCGCCAGGATGTCTTGCCAGAAACCACTGACACTGTCGGATCCGGGATAGAGAGCGCCCACACCGACGAT
>JAUVCD010000303.1 GCA_030590865.1 Myxococcales bacterium
GCCTCGATGCCGCCGACGCCCCACCCCATCACGCCCAGCCCGTTGATCATCGTCGTATGCGAGTCGGTGCCCACCAGCGTGTCCGGAAAGGCCACCTGCTCGCCGTCCCGCTCGACGAGGCGCACCACACTGGCCAGGTACTCGAGGTTGACCTGATGGACGATGCCCGTCCCGGTGGGCACGACACGGAAGTTGTCGAACCCTCGCTGTGCCCAGCGCAACAAGGCATAGCGCTCGGCGTTGCGTTCCATTTCCCGCTCGATGTTCCGCCCGAAGGCCTCGCGGTTGCCGAAGTGATCGACTTGCACCGAATGGTCGATGACTAGATCGGTCTGTACCAGTGGATTGATTCGGTCCGGATCGGCACCCAGGGCTGCCATGGCGTCGCGCATGGCAGCCAGATCGACTACGGCGGGCACCCCCGTGAAGTCCTGCAATATGACCCGGCCGGGCATGAAGGGAATGTCCACGGTGAGGTCAGGTTGGGGTTGCCAGCCGGCCACCGCGGCGACGTGCTGCTCGTTCACCACTGGCCCGCCGGCGTGGCGCAGCACGTTCTCGAGCAGCACCCGAATCGAGAAGGGCAAGCGCTCCAAGTCGGTGAGGCCCGCTTCGGCCAGGGCACCGAGCCGGAAAATGACTGCGTCGCCTTCTGGCAGAGACAGAATTGAGCGTGAGCCGAGCGCATCCTTCATGGCCCAAGGCTAACCGACTCGCGACCCCGATGCGGTAGCTAAAGACCTGTTCTGCTACGGGGCTGAGTTGCCGGCCGACGGGCCTCACGGTACCTCCAGGAATGTGACTCGCACCCACCCCGCGCCGCAGCTGGTGGCCTTTGCCCTCACGGCGGCCACCTTGACGCTCGTCCATCGAGTGGTGCATCCCCCGATGCTTTTGGCAGAGCGCTACCTGGCTGGCGCGGGCTGGGTGCAAATACTGGTGATTGCGAGCTACGCGGCTTGGCTGACCACAAAGCTGCTCGAGCCCAAGGGGTCGGCTCGTTGGCGTCGGCGCGTGTGGCTCTTGTTCTCCGTCGTCTTCTTCGCTCAGCTGTTCCTCGGTTTGGCTGGGTTCGAGGGGCTGCTGATGACGGGCGAGCTCCACTTGCCGGTGCCGGCTGTCATCTTGGCCGGGCCCATCTACCGAGGCACCGGGCTGTTCATGCCCGTTCTGTTTACCGTTACCGCGTTGCTGGTGGGTCCCGCTTGGTGCAGCCACCTGTGCTACTTCGGTGCCTGGGACGACCTGGCCTGTCGCTTGCGCCGGCGGCCCCAGGCGCTGCCGAGCAAGACATGGGCTGTGCGTCTGGGCATCACGATTGCCGTGGTTGCGGTGGCCGTCATCTTGCGGATCGCCGGTGCGTCCACCATGGGGGCCGCTGCCAGCGGTCTGGCCTTCGGCTTCGTCGGCGTGGCGGTCATCCTGCTGTGGTCACGGCGCTCCGGCGTCATGGCCCATTGCGTGGCCTATTGCCCCATGGGGCTGGTGGCCAATCTGCTCGGCAAGCTCTCCCCATTCCGTATTCGCATCAAAGACGACTGCACGCTTTGCGGCGCTTGCGGGCAGGTGTGTCGCTATGACGCGCTGAGCAAAGGAGATCTGCAGCGGCAACGCCCCGGGCTGACGTGCTCGCTGTGCGGAGACTGCATCGGTGCCTGCCCCAACGGTCAGCTCGAGTATCGTTTCGGCGGCCTCAGGGGTACTCGCGCCCGCACCCTCTTCATCGTCCTGGCAGCCTCGTTGCATGCCGTGTTTCTGGCGCTTGCCCGAGTTTGACATCTCGAGGGCAACCAAGGGCTGTGGCCCCCTCTGCCTCAGCCAGAAATGACAGACCGATTCTTGCCGGCGGCCTTGCTCCGATACATCAGATCGTCGGCTCGCTTCAGCAACATCTCCGAGGTGTCGTCCATCCCGGACACGGTTCCACCGATCGAGACCGTCACGCCCACCCGACCGGACGCAATGGGCAGGCTGGCACTCTCGATCAGTGCGCGGAACTTCTCGGCAGCCACCGCCAGCTGTTTCTCTCCCACGTTGACGATGATGGCGATGAACTCCTCGCCGCCCCAACGACCCACGATGTCGAAGAGGCGGCAGTTGTTGGATAGCGTCTGGGCCACCATGTGCAGCGCCCGGTCCCCCACCTCGTGTCCGTGAGTGTCGTTGATCCGTTTGAAGTCGTCGACGTCGAGAAAGAGCACTCCGAAGGGCGAATAATAGCGCCGCATCTCCTCGAGCCGTGCGGCCATGACCATCTCGCAAAATCGCCGGTTCGGAAGCTTGGTGAGCGGATCGAGGAGGGCCAAGGAACGTAGCTCGTCCAGCTCGGCGGCCATGCCGCGCGTCGGATCGGCCCTGAAGATGGCTAGCGTGCCGCCGCCGCGCGGCTTGTCTGCGTTGAGCGGGACGGCCCGCATGGACACCGGTACCCGCTGTCCATCCTTGTGGCGCAAGAAGGTGGCCGTCTCGGTGCAGAGGCCGGTGTGTAGCGCGCTGCGCCGGGGGCAGTGGCTCCCACATAGACAGGCGCCCTGGCCGTCGACGTGGGCGAGAATGCCGTCCGAGCAGCTCCGACCGACCGTCTCGTCGGCGGAAAAGCCGGTGATCTGCTCGGCTGCCGGGTTCCAATAGACGATCACGTCGTCGTCATCGACGAGGTAGGCGCCGTCGTAGAGGTTGTCCAGCATCTGCTTTGACGGCAGTCCCCCGATGGACGGGGCGGGGATCTCCTCCCCAGAGCGAATGCGGACCGGCACGCCGCTGAGCGGAGTCGATGAAGGCCCATCGTCGCTCGTCTGCGGAGCGCCGGACTCAGGTGGCTGGTCACCAGCGTCGTAAGAGAAAGAGCGGCTCTTCTTGCGATACGGGGTTGCCGCCATCGCCGGCAGCGTCGGCACAGAGGACATGTCACGCCTCATCGATCCCCTTCCAGTTAAGATTCACCAAGCCCCGGGGGCGATCCCGCCAGATTCCCAGGGCTGTAAAATCAACACGTTCAGGCTCGCTCATCATCCTCTTCTCGCCACTAGTCTGCGTCGCAATGTTGTCTGTGCAATGATTAGACCCGATAAAATATCGCTAATGTTTATGTGTAATGCCACCGTCTGTGATTTGCGCAACTGTATTTCGGTAGAATTTGCACCGATATATGGTACTACACCGAACAGTGGTTGCTCACTGTAGCAAGGTCGGAGATCGTGAAAGTCTCGTCGAGGAAGCGGTGGGCACCGTCATGTCCAGCCTGTACCTGCCCGAGCTGCTGGAGCGCATCGCGCAGCTGTTGCGTCGACACTTTGAAGCAACTCGGATCACCGTCAACCGCTGGCGGCCCAGCGAACCGCTGGTGGCGGAGGTGCTCCTGGCCGATGATCCTCGTCACCCGACCCCGCCCCCTGGCACCCGGGTTCCACTAGCGGGCTCGCTGGCAGGCCGCGCAATCGAGGCACGCCAGCCCGTGATGGTCGAGCGGCTGGGGTCGGGCGCCAGCGAGCTGCTCGAGGAGCCGCTGCTGGCGCAGCTCGGCTACGGTGCGCTGGCCAGCTTTCCCCTGCTCGTGGGCGACGAGGTGCTGGGGACCATGGACATTGCCCACCCGGCCGCCCAGGGGCTGCTCCACCAGTGCTTTCGTGGTGCGCAGCGAGTCGCACAGCTTATCGCCATCAGCTTGCACAACAGCCTGATGGTGGACGAGATCCAGCGGCTGAACCGGCTGCTCAGGCAAGAAAACGCCCGGCTCAAGCAGCATATCCAACAAACCTTGGCCGACCAGCGCTACGTGGCAGAGAGTCCGGCGATGGCTGCCGTGGTCGACGACGCTCGTCGCGTTGGCCCGTCAGAGACCACCGTGTTCATTCGTGGCGAGACCGGCACCGGCAAGGAAGGCCTGGCGCGGCTGGTCCACGAGTGCAGCCAGCGTGTCGGTGGTCCTTTCGTGCCGGTGAATCTCGGCGCCATCCCTGAGAGCCTGATCGAAAGCGAGCTCTTTGGTCATGAGAAGGGGTCATTCAGCGGAGCCTCGAAGCGTAAGATCGGTCGCTTCGAGCAAGCGGGAGGCGGCACCTTGTTCCTCGATGAGGTGGGGGACGCCCCCGCGGGCGTGCAGGTGAAGCTGCTGCGTGCTGTGCAGGAGCGGGAGATCATGAGAGTTGGCGCCGAGCAGCCGACCAAGGTCGACTTCCGGTTGGTGGCCGCAACCAATCGTCCGCTCGAGCAGATGGTCGATAGCGGCAGCTTTCGTTCCGACCTGTATTACCGGTTGAACATCTACCCGATCCACCTGCCGCCGCTGCGTGATCGTCCCGAAGATCTGCGCCCCCTGGTGGAGCATTTCATCGAACGACACAGCAAACGCCTCAACCGATTGCCTCCGAAGCTCCCGGTCGATCTCTGGGCAGTACTGGCCCGCTACCCTTGGCCGGGCAACGTCCGTGAGCTGGAGAACTACGTCGAGCGGGCGCTGTTGCTGTCACCCGCCGACATGCTGACCGTGCCCAACCTGCCGGGTTCCCGGACCATGGCTTCAGATCCCGTCGCCCTCGGAGTGGCCAGCCCGACCATCGCCGCGTTCGACGATCAGGTCCACGACCTGCTCGAGCGAGCGCTCGGCAAGACCGGTGGTCGGATCTACGGCCCAGGAGGCGCAGCCAAGTTGCTCGGCCTCAAGCCCACCACTCTCCAAGGAAAGTTGCGCCGCTATGGGCTCCGCTGAGAGACAGGGCGGCACGCCCGTTGCATCGGAAACAGGGGCGACACTGGTGGGCAACGAGGAGTTAGGCTAGTG
The DNA here is from genome assembly GCA_030590865.1 of Myxococcales bacterium. GTDB lineage: Bacteria > Myxococcota_A > Polyangia > Polyangiales > Polyangiaceae > JAPYTK01. The sequence goes on from JAUVCD010000303.1 coordinate 4,781, forward strand.
AATGGCTAGCCACGCGCCACCTAGGATAACGCGGGCGATGGGTGCCCGATCTGGTGGTGACGAGGACAACCTTTGAAGCGATAGCGACGGGAGGCAACGGCCTTGGACACGGTGGAACAGGTATTGGATGCCAAGGGACGAGATGCCTATTCGGTGTCTCCAGGCGCTTCGGTTTTCGAGGCGCTCGAGCTCATGGCGGAGAAGAACGTCGGTGCGCTGCTGGTGCTCGATGCTGGCAAGCTGGTCGGCATTTTTTCAGAGCGCGACTACGCCCGAAAGGTCGCCCTCGAAGGCAAGGTTTCGAAGGCCATCAAGGTCCGAGACATCATGAGCAGCAAGGTGCTTTGCGTCGAGCTCAAGCACACCATGCCCCAGTGTCTTGCCTTGATGACCGACAAGCATCTTCGGCACCTGCCGGTGTGGGAGGGCGGCAAGGTGTTGGGCGTCATCTCCATCGGTGATGCCGTGGGATCCATCATCTCGGAACAAGAGTTCATGCTCGGCCAGCTGGAGCGCTACATCTCCGGCACGTGACCGTCATTTCGGCGGCAGATCGCTCAGCGCCGCGCGGGCTCGTTCAGCGAGGTGGGGCTGGCGCCCGGCGGCACCGGTCACTTCCTTGAAGACCACCTCGGCGGCTCGCCGGTGGCCCGCCGCAGCCAGAGTTCGGCCCAGCCGGAGCGACAGCTCGAGGTAGCGCTCGTCCTCTTCGCTCATGAGCAATCGCCAGCGGGCTGCCTGCACCGCTCGCCGGTAATGAGTCAGCGCCGCCGTCTCTACGTCGGCCCAGCGACAAGCCTGGTCGCCTGCTGCGACGAGTAGATCGAGCGTGTCCTCAGCTAGCGATTCGAGCTCGGCCTCGAAGGCGTGGTGAGCAAGGACGAAGACCGAGCCGCCGCGGCGCTGCATGACCTGCAAAATGCGAGCGTGGACCGCCGAGCGCTGCGGTCGCGGCATGCATTGCAGCACCGTAGCGGCCAAGGCCGAATGAGCGGGCGACAGGGCCTGGTTCGGTCCCAGGGTGAGCAAGCCGCGTTCCACCAGAAGCTCGGCGGGGGCCTGGTCAAGCTCGCCGTCGGCCAGATCGGCAAGCAACTCGGCATGGGCGTCGCCGCCCAGGGCGCTGACTGTTTGCAGCAACTTGGCTGCCTCCTCGGGCAGCTGGGCGATGCGCCAGCCGAGTGGGTCGCTCAGCGGCGCGGTGCCTTCAGCGCCTTCGCGGACGGCGACAATGGCTTGCGTCACGCCCAGGGCGTTGCCTCCCGAAGCCTCGTTGATGGCCTGCGCTAGCGCAGCGGTGTCGCCTGCCATGCCCTCTTGGTCGACCAGTCTCGTGATCCCAGCAAGATCGATCTCCCCGGGTCGCAGGCGCGCCCGATCGCTGCGATTCGGGAAAAATCCGCCATCCGCGCTGACCACCAGCTTGGTCAGCCTGCGACCTAGCAACTGGGGCAGGGCGCGCAACAGGCCCTGGGACGCTCGATCGTATTGCAGCGCGTCGTCGGCGATCAGGCAGGTGCCCGACGCTCCATCTGGCGTTGCCGCTAGGACTGCAGCGGTCCCTCGGCGAATCGCTCGGGCCAGCTCGACCCCCTGCTCTGGGGCACCGGCAGAGGACAAGCCGAACAGCGCTGTCAGGCCCTGAAGCTGGTCGGTGCTCAGCTGCAAGGGCTCGGCTACCTCGGTGAGGCTGCGCTTGGTAGCCGGCGTGGGGCCACAGCCCAACAGCTGGCCGATGAGCCTCCGTGCCGGGTACCACGGTCGCGCCGACAGCCGGTGGTCCGGTGTCATGCGAAGGACTCGAAAATCGAGCGACTCGGCGGTGGCGCCCAGGGCATCGAGCACCACGGTCTTGCCGGCTCCAGGCTCGCCGGTGAGCTCGAGCAGCGGCTGATCGCCTAACAGGTAGTTGACGAGCTGGGCGGCTTCCGAATCGCGGCACACCATGCCAGTGGCGAACACCCGGCGGCGTAGGCTGTCGCGGTCCAAGGCCACAGGCCCCACCAGAGTCCGAGAGGTGCCATCGGCCGGTCGTCCCGACGAGAAGGGGGGGCCAGATGAGCTAGGTGGCGGTGGGGGTGAGCTCGACGTGGGGTTCCAGCTCGAACCATGCAAGTTGCACAGGCCGGTGTCCGGATCGGTGGGACGGGCGCAAGACTGGCAGTCTAGATCCACTCGTCCCATCTGATTGACCCCGTCTTGTAGGGCGGCACGCAGCTCGGCGATCGAGGCGAAGCGGTCCTTGGGCTGCTTCGCAAGGGCCCGGCTCAACACCTGCTCCAGCGCTTCGGGATAGCGACGGTCCGGTGCGGCCTTGCGAAGGGGAACCGGCGTCTCGTTGGCGTGCATGGCCAATAGCACCATGGGCATGGCGTGCTCGAAGGGTGGCTCGCCGACCAGCAGCTCGAAGAGCACGACACCGAGCGCATAGATGTCGCTCTGCTCAGTCGCCTTTCCGGCGGTGATGGTCTCCGGAGCCATGTAGCCTGGTGTCCCCATCACAGGCCCATCGGTGGCTAGCCTCGCCTCTGGCGTTCCGCCCACCGCGGCGATGCCGAAATCGAGGATCTTGACGAAGTCGTCACCTGAGCGCAGCGGCGTCACCACCACGTTGTCTGGTTTCAAGTCGCAATGGATGACCCGGGCGCTATGCGCCTCTTCGACGCCTGCGAGCAGCTGGTGAAAAATGCCAAGCGCACGTCCCACTGGCAACCGGCCACTGTCGTAGAGCAGCTCGGCCAAGGTGTTGCCGACGATGAATTCGGTGACCAGATAGAACAGTCCGCCAGGGGACTGGCCGAAATCGATGACCGACACGATGTGAGGGTGGTTCAATCGGCTGATCGCGCGAGCCTCTTGCTCGAAACGAGTCACCTGTTCGGGCTGAGCTTCGGCGCTCGTCTTGAGCAGCTTGACCGCCACCGAACGGTCCAGGGTTTGGTGCACCCCACGGTAGACCCAGCCCATGGCGCCATCGCCCACCAGCTGCACGAGCTGGTATTTGTCGGCGACCACCATGCCCACCAGGTCGTCGCCGCCGACCTCGTCCTGCTCGTCCAGGCCTGTCCCGCACAGCGGGCACTGCTGGGGGGTGCCCAGCAGGCCGTGGTGACAAGACGTGCAGAGCTTCATGGCTGGGCGGGCTAGCCGTGCTTGGGGGCTCGGAGAGGTGGGCTGCGGGATGGGCACGGCGCCTGCTTGTGCGGCGCTACGAGCGGTTGTCCCGTCGCTGCGCTGCGCTTTCGCCGTGTCCCGGTTGCAACGACCATGCCCGAAGTCGCCGACGGTTGGGGCGATTTCTTTCGTAGCGACCTTGCGTTAGTTGCAGCTTAGTATTATTGCATGGTGCAACCAATCGTCGCTCCAAGGAGAATGAGCCATGAACAAGTCTGAACCGAACGCCAAGTCGACCCCCAAAAATGACATGCCCCAGGACGCCGACGGTGTTCGTGCGGCGGTCCGAGACGCCTATGGCAAAGTGGCGCTGGGCGTCGTGCCGTCCTGTTGTGGGCCCAGCGACTGCTGCGGTGGGGGCTCGACCGTCCAGTATTCCGAGAAGCTTGGATACCAGGCTGCAGAGCTCGAGGACGCACCCGCGGAGGCCAACTTGGGGCTTGGGTGTGGCAACCCAACCGCGCTCGCCTCGCTGAAGGCCGGTGAGGTGGTGGTCGACCTGGGGGCAGGCGCTGGGCTCGACGCTTTCATCGCAGCCAAGGCTGTTGGGCCGACCGGGCGGGTCATTGGCGTCGACATGACCACCGAGATGCTCGGTCGGGCGCGACAGAATGCGGTCGAGGCCGGCGTGGCGGGCACCGTCGAGTTCCGCGAAGGGATCATCGAGGACCTGCCCATCGTGGCGGCCAGCGTGGACGTCATTATCTCCAACTGTGTCATCAACCTCAGTCCCGACAAGGCGCGGGTGTTCCGCGAGGCCTTCCGGGTGCTCAAGCCAGGGGGGCGGCTGGCGGTGTCGGACATCGTCCTCAGCGCGCCGCTGCCCGAGGATGTCAAGCAGCTGGCCGATGCCTATATGGGTTGTGTCAGCGGCGCTCTCTTGGCTGACGACTACCTCGCGGCCATCGAGCAGGCCGGCTTCGTGAAGGTGACGTGGAAGAGCACCTCTGCCGCCGCCATCTTGCAGGGTGCGCTCGACAACCCCACGGCCCAAGGGGTCATCGAGTCCGTCGGCACCGAGCGGCTTGCGGCCATCACCGAGACCGTGCTCAGCTACACCATCGAAGCCTACAAGCCATGAGTGATCTTACCGCCGAGCTCGTTCGAATCTGCCGCCACTTCGGCGTGTTCGAGCGGGAGAGCGTGTGTTGCGGCAGCGTCACGGTGCCCCAGTGCTTGGTGCTTCAAGAGCTGCTGGAGGCACCACGAGACATGTCGGCTCTCGCCGCCCAGGCGGGCGCTTCGCTCAGCGCCATGACCCGGCTGGTCGACGGGCTCGCGCGCAACGGTTGGGTGGAGCGCACTCGGCCGGACGACGATCGGCGCCGCGTCGTGGTCGGCTTGACCGACGAGGGCCGCGCCCGGGCCAGCGAGCTGCGCGAACAGACCGCCACCATCATCAGCGGTGTCCTCGATCAGATCCCCAAGGGCAAGCACAAGCAGGTGCTCGAGTCGTTGCGACTGGTGCGCCAGGCCATGGACAAGCTGCGCGACGCTGGTTGCGGTTGTTGCTCCAGCTGAACGTCGAGTCGTTGAGCGGCTCAGGACTTGGGCAACAGGATGGCGAAGGTCACACCGAGGCCGGCGTTCGCGGCCTCGAGATAGCCGTCGTGCTGCTCGACGATCCGTTGGGAGATGGACAGTCCGAGCCCGGTGCCTTCTTCGTTACCGGTGTGAAATGGGTCGAACAAGTGCTCGAGTTCTTCTGGGGGGATGGGCGGACCGTCGTTCTCGATGCGTAAGCTCTGCATCGGCGTGCCGTGATAGGGCCGGTCAGCCTCGACGCTGACCCGAATCGTCCCGGGCTGTTTGCCGATGGCGCGGATCGCGTTCAACGCAATGTTGAGCGCCACCTGGGCTAGTTGATCCCGGTCGCCTTGCACCAGCACCGGCCCGTCGGGCAGGTCGGTGACCACGCTGATCTCTTTCTTGCGAGCGTCGGCGCCGACCAGCTCGACCAACCGTTCGGCCACCTCGCGCAGATCGAGCTGCTGAGCTTCCAGCGGGCTGGGGCTGGCGAAAGACAAGAAACGATCGGCGATCCGCTCGAGACGCTCGAGCTCGGTCAGGTGGATGTCCCACATCCGTCGCTGTGGTGCATCCTCGTCGATCAGGGGATCGACGATCTCGGCGGTGCCGCTGAGCGCGTGCAGGGGGTTCTTGATCTCGTGAGCAATCCCAGCCACCACCTCGCCGAGCGCAGCGACTCGGCCAGCCCTTACCAGCTGGCGCTGCAAGCTGCGCTGTTCGTCCAGCGCCTTGCGCAGCTGGGCCCGTCGCCGCCGCTCTGCGTCAGCCAGATAGCCGGCCACCGCGCCGACTAGGTTGTACAGCACGATCTCGAGGGCTTTCTCCACCGGCCCGGCCGGATCGATGTGCGCCAGATGACCGATGTGAAGGAAGGCGTGGGGCAAATAGGTCAGCGACACCACCGCTGCGGCCAGCAGCCCGCCGCGCATTCCGAGACCGAAGGCGGCGAAGATGATGGGCAGGTGGTAGAGACGGCGCAGGACGTTGTGGGCCCAGCTGTGCTCGGCGTCGACGCCGTAGTGCAGCAGGCCGATGGCCAGGATGGGGATCCACACGCCGAGGACCATCTTGAACGACCACAGGTCCTGCCAGGCTCTTCCGTCAGAAGGGCCCTCGGCAGGGCTGGCGAGGGCGGCGAGCTTGGTGGGCGGCTTGTTAGGACTTTCGGCGGAGCCCATATTTGGCCATCCGGTAGGCGAGGATGTGACGGGGAACCCTCAGGTAGGCCGCGGCCTGGGTCACGTTGCCCTGCTTGAGCGCGAGCACCCGCTCGATGACTCGCTTTTCGAGGTCGACTAACCCGAGCCCCTCGTCAGGCAAAGGGGGCCAGGCTG